>JALZCA010000197.1 GCA_030863285.1 Actinomycetota bacterium
CCTCTATCCTCGAGTCGCTCGCGACGTTGTCCGATGCCTTCGCCTCGGTCGCGCCCGAACAACAACGGCTGCTCGAGAATGCAACCGACACCGGCGCTGCCTTCTTACGCAGCAAAGATGAGTTCACACGCACCATACGGGCCGCCGACGAAGTCCTCGCGGGCCTCGGCGACGAGCCCGCCGAGCTGCGCCGCCTGTTCGTGCAGAACGACCGGCTCGCGCGGGCAGGCCTGCGTCTTATCGCTCGCAACGGCGACGACCTCCACGCCGGCATCGACGCGCTGGGTGACTTCGTCGACTTCCAACTCGAAGAACGAGAGGCGATACTCGATTCGCTCACCTACGTACCGCAGTTCCTGCATGCGATCGAGGACGCCTCGGTCCCGTGGCGCGATCCCGACGGCGACGAGTACTACCGCATCCGCGTCGGGTTGATCATCGACAACGTTGAATCGACGTGGCCGTGCAAGTACGAGCTCCCGAGGGGCTACGACCCCATCGAGTTCCACCGGTTCCCGCACGAGCGCGAGCCGCGCCGGCCGCTCACGCTGCCGGATCTCGGGTGTCCCCGAGACACCGCATCCGCGGCGGCCGCGTCGACGCAGGACGGAGACGGGTCTTTGATCGAGGCGCTGCGCGTCTTGCTTGCAGAGGCGCGCGGGCGAGCGAACGAGAAACTGAAGACCCGCGAGGACATCGACTGGGGCGACGTGTGGCCGGACCAGCCGCCTCGTCCCGACGAGCCCACCGAGCCCGAGCCGGAGCCCGAACCATCCACCGAACCGTCCGAGGAGCCCGAGCCGAGCCCCTCACCCTCCTAGGCCCCGGCCAAGTGCGAACTGTGTAGCGCATAGCGCAACAGGAGTCGCAGTCGGCACCGGAAAGGCGGGGGCCGCAGCCCGGGCGGGAGACAATGAGTGGAATGGCAAGGACTCGCATAGCTCGGCCCGAGGCCGGGTCGATCCCCACCGCTCCCGGCGTCTACCTGTTCAAGGACGAGCACGACCGGGTCGTCTACGTCGGCAAGGCCGCGTCGCTGCGCTCGCGCCTGTCGAATTACTTCTCCACCGGGCTTCACCCCCGCACGCAGGCAATGGTCGAGGCGGCCCGGGACGTCGAGTGGATCGTCACGGCCAGCGAAGTCGAGGCACTGCACCTCGAGCTCAACCTCATCAAACAGCACCGCCCGCGCTACAACGTCCGCTACCGCGACGACAAGAGCTATCCCTATTTGGCGATCACGCTCGACGAGGAGTACCCGAGGGCACGCGTCATGCGCGGTACCAAGAAGAAGGGCGTGCGCTACTACGGCCCCTTTGCGCACGCATACGCGATTCGCGACACGCTGGACCTGTTGCTGCGCACCTTTCCGATGCGGACGTGCTCGCAGGGCGTCTTCGATCGCTGCAGGCGACGGGGGAGGCCGTGCCTTCTGTTCCACATCGAGCGCTGCGCGGGGCCGTGCGTCAAGGCGGTATCGGCCCAGGAGCACCGCGAGATCGTGCTCGAGCTGTGCGATTTCCTCGACGGCAACACGAAGCCGGTCCTGCAACGGCTCGAGACCGCCATGCGCGAGGCGTCGGACAACCAGGAATACGAGGTCGCGGCGAAGATGCGCGACCAACTCGACAACGTCCGCAAGGCGATCGAGAAGCAGCAGATGGTCACCTCGGACAAAGACGAGCTCGACGTCGTCGGTTTGGTCGAAGACGACCTCGAGGCCGCGCTGCAGGTGTTCTTCGTTCGCCGGGGGCGGGTCACCGGACGCAAGGGGTTCATCGTCGACAAGGTCGAGGACCTCGGGACTCCGCAGTTGCTGTCGCGCTTTCTCGAGCGCCTCTACACCGAGGAGAACGAGGTGCCCAAGCAGGTCCTCGTCCCCGTCGAGCCCGACGAGCGCGCGCTGATCGAGGAATGGCTCGGCGACTTCAAGGGGGCGAAGGTGAAGGTCCGCGTCCCCCGGCGCGGCGAGAAGAAAGCGTTGCTCGACACCGTCACGGAGAACGCCAAGGTTGCCTTCGGGCGACATCGCCTGAAGCGATCGAGTGACTTCAACGCGCGCTCACGGCAGTTGCGCGAGCTCCAGCAAGCCCTCGGGATGGAGGACGCGCCGTTGCGGATCGAGTGCTTCGACATATCCAACACGGGCCCGACCGAGGCCGTCGGGTCGATGGTGGTGTTCGAGGACGGTCTGCCGAAGAAAGCCGACTACAGACGCTTTCGCATCAAGTGGACGGCGGGGCCCGACGACGTCGGGATGATGGGCGAGGTGATCAGGCGCAGGTTCTCCCGCGTCGCGGGCGAGGCGGCATCGAACGGCGCGGAGGAACGAACCAAGCCGGGGCGCTTTGCCTACCCACCCAACCTGGTCGTCATCGACGGGGGTAAGGGCCAGCTCAACCGCGCGGTGGAGGTGCTGGACGAACTGGGGATTGACGACGTCACGACGATCTCGCTTGCGAAGAGGATGGAGGAAGTGTTCGTTCCCGATCGCGCCGAGCCCATCCTGATCCCGCGCTCTTCAGAGGCCCTCTACCTCTTGCAGCAGATACGCGACGAGGCGCACCGCTTCGCGCTCACATATCACCGCCTGCTGCGCGGCAAGCGCATGAAGCAGTCGGCGCTCGACGGCATACCCGGATTGGGAGAGGCCCGGCGGCGCGCGCTGTTGAAGGAGTTCGGTTCGGTCAAGAAGGTGCGCGAGGCGTCGCTCGAAGACCTCGAGCAGGTGAAGGGTCTGCCGAAGAACGTCGCGGAGAAGGTCTATGCGGCGCTCCACGGGGGGCTGGAGGAACGCGAGCCGGTGCCGGCGGAGGCGTCATGACCCTGCGCCGGCGAGCCTGGGACGTCGACGTCATCATCATCAGCGGCCTGTCGGGAGCGGGCCGGTCCGAGGCCGCCAAGGTCCTCGAGGACCTCGGCTTCTTCGTCGTCGACAACCTCCCGCCGACGCTCATCAAGACGATGATGAAGCTCGCGCTCGCGCCGGGCAACGAGATCAAACGCATCGCGCTGGTCATCGACGCGCGCGGGGGCCGATTCTTCGACGAGGCCCAACGCGAGCTCGACGAGCTGCGACGCGACGTGTGCAACTACCGGCTCATCTTTCTCGAGGCAGACAGCGACATCCTCGTGCGCCGCTTCGAGGCAAGCAGGAGAAAGCACCCGCTTGCCGGCAGGGAGCGGGCGGCCGTGGGGATCCAGCGCGAACGGGAAGTCATGAAGCAGTTCCGCGAGGGCGCCGACCTCCTGATCGACACGTCGGATCTCTCGGTGCGCGAGCTGCGCTCGCGCTTGGCCGCCTACTTCGAAGCGCCGCCGGACTCGGAGGGGCTGAACACGACGATCATCTCGTTCGGCTACAAGTACGGGCTCCCGCTCGACGCCGACATCGTCTTGGACGTGCGCTTTCTTCCAAACCCGCACTGGGTCGAAGGGCTGCGCGACCTGACCGGGCTCGACGAACCGGTGCGCGACTACGTCTTGAGCCAGGACGTGACCGCGGACTTCCTGGCGCGGACGCAAGACCTCTTCGCAGTCCTGTTGCCCGGATACGCACAGGAGGGCCGCCACTTCCTTACAGTTGCGATCGGCTGCACGGGCGGACGCCATCGCTCGGTGGTACTCGGCGAGGAGATCGCCGCGTTCGTGCGTGAGAAGGGATTCAGCGCAAAGGCGCTTCACCGCGACGCCCACCGGCCCCCGACCCCGCCGTGAGAGTCACCGGGATCGGCGGGGGCCATGGACTTGCGGCGACGCTTCGCGCCGCCCGCATCTATGCCGACCACGTAGAGGCGGTCGTGACGGTGGCGGACGACGGAGGATCCTCGGGCCGCTTGACTCGCACACTCGGTATCCCCCCTCCCGGCGACATACGAAACTGCCTCGTTGCGCTTGCCAGCGATGACGATCTGGGCGAGGTGTATCAGCACCGTTTCGGCGCCGGTCCGTTGCGGGGACACAGCGTCGGCAACCTCCTCATCGCGGCACTCGCCGAGATCACAGGCGACTTCGCCGCGGCCGTCGAACGAGCCGGCGAGTTGCTCAAGGCGGAAGGTCGCGTGCACCCCGCCACGACCGAGCTGCTGACGATGGAGGCGCGCGTCGAAGGCGGCGTCGTGAAGGGACAGGTGGCGGTTGCTCGCGCGCGTGAACGCATTCAAGTCGTGTGCATCGACCCCGCCGATCCGCCGGCAACGCCCGGAGCGGTGAAGGCGATCCTCGAGGCCGATCAGGTCGTGCTGGGACCGGGGAGCCTCTTTACGAGCCTGATCGCGACGTTGCTCGTCCCCGAGATAACCAAGGCCTTGCTCGAGACACGCGCCAGGCGCGTCTTCGTGTGCAACAACCGGATGCAAAGAGGAGAGACGCAGGGCCTCGACGCAACTGCTCACGTCGAGGCCCTATTCGCTCACACAGCTCCGGGAGCGGTGGACGCAGTCGTGGTGCAGTCACCTCCGGTCAAACGAGACCAGGTTCGCGTCGACGAGGATGCCCTGCGAGGGCTCGGCGTAGAGGTGATCGCTGCCGACGTCACCGACGAGCGCGGCGCGCACGATCCCGAGTTGCTCGCGAAGGTGCTGGCCCAGATCGTTTAGGCGGCACGTTGCTTCGCTCGCGAACATGCTGTTGACCTGCGGAGATGCCGGGGGCGGGGGAGGCGGCGGCAAGTAGACTGAGCACCAAGCTCCCTTCGGCTGGAGCGGCACGACGCAGATCGAATATCCCCTGGCGACAGGGTCACGAGGAGGACGGTCAATGGCGACTCGCATCGGCATCAACGGGTTCGGACGCATCGGACGCAACTTCTTCAGGGCAATGACCGAGAAGGGGTCGGACCTCGAGCTCGTAGCGATCAACGACCTCGGCGACGCCGCGACCATGGCGCACCTACTCAAGTACGACTCGATCTTCGGTCGCTTCGGCAAAGAGGTAAAGGTGTCGAACGGTGGGTTCACCGTGGACGGCAACGACATCAAGCTCTTCTCGGAGCGCGACCCCGGCAACCTCAAGTGGGGCGACGCGGGCGTTGACATCGTCATCGAGTCGACCGGTTTCTTCACCAAGCGAGCCGACGCTTCGAAGCACCTGAACGCGGGTGCCAAGAAGGTCATCATCTCGGCCCCCGCAAAAGACGAGGACATCACGATCGTCATGGGCGTGAACCACGAGGACTACGACTCCTCGAGCCACGACGTCATCTCGAATGCGTCGTGTACGACGAACTGCGTAGTCCCGCTGGCGAAGGTCTTGCAGGACAACTGGGGCATCGAGAAAGGCTTCATGACGACCTGTCACGCGTACACGAACGACCAGAACACGTTGGACCTCGCGCGCGATGACCTGCGCCGCGCCCGAGCCGCCGCGATCAACATCATTCCGACGACGACGGGGGCCGCTAAGGCGGCGTCGCTCTCGATGCCGGAGTTGAAGGGACGTCTCGACGGGCTTGCCCTCCGGGTGCCGGTCCCGGACGGCTCGATTACCGACATCGTCGCTGTGCTCGGCTCGGAGGTATCCAAGGAGGACGTCAACAATGCCTATCAGGAAGCGGCGCAGGACCAGGGGATGAAGGGGATCCTCAAGTACACCGAGGATCCCATCGTGTCGAGCGACATCGTCGGCGACTCGCACTCGTGCATCATCGACGGCGCCTCCACCATGGCAAACGGAAACATGGTCAAGGTGCTGGGCTGGTACGACAACGAGTGGGGCTACTCGAACCGCTTGGTCGACCTCACCGAGTTGGTCGCGAGCAAGCTGTAGTTACCCTGCGCCCTCTAGCGATCGAGGACCAAGGCCAGCGCTTCTTCGAGTAGGCGCGCCGCGAGCAGGGCGGGGGCCTGCGGGGGGCCGGACTTGTCGGTCGCAGGGTCGGGCGTCGCCTCTTGCGCTTTGACCGCGGCACGCGCTTGCTGGAGGGCCTCCTCGAGCGGCTCCCTTCGGCCACCCGCTAGAGCGACCAGCTCTTGCACGGCTTGGCTGTTCTTGACGCGCGCCTCGCCCAACCCGCGCGCGAGGTTGTAGATCTGGGTCGCGTCCGCAGCGGCCATCGCGGCAGGCTAGCACCGCCGCCTAGGGCTGCTCGCAGCAGTAGCCTGGGCCGTATAGCAACCGGGGGAAGGAGTCGCTATGTCGGTGAGATGGCTCAGGGCGATGACCATGCTGGCAACCGCTGTGTTCGTCGTGGCGCCGTCCGGACCTGAGGGCAGCTCTCTCGGAACGAACCACGACGTTGCCCGCGCTCAAGTCGAAGATGAGAGCGATCCCATCGCCATCGCCTCCGGGCGTTTCCTCCGTGAGCAGTGGACGTTGAAGGTCTACAAGAAGCCGAGCGAGAACGGCACCTGGTATTGCGACCGCGGTCACGGAGGGCGGGGG
>JALZCA010000205.1 GCA_030863285.1 Actinomycetota bacterium
CAGCGCTCCTCACACTCTCTTCGAGGCCAAACCGCGGCATCCGCACATCCAACTTCACCGCGACTCAAAGCGCAGGCCGGCAGCACGAACCGGAGGAAGACGGCCGAACGTGCTCGTCGAACCTGCACCCTGGGCAGGTCAAATTGTCTCGTGATGTGCGGATGCCGCGGTTTGGCCTCGAAGAGAGTGTGAGGAGCGCTGCCGGCTCAGGCTCCCGACCGACTGCCCAGCGAGCCACGGAGGCTGGCGGCTTGCTTCGGCGAGGTCGAGACCTATGGCTCGGGCCTAATGGCGCCGGGAAGACGACGACTACGCCGGGGCCCTTCCTGTACCGTCGTCGCGGGGAACCGGTCGGAGGGGGGACGTTTCGGGGGTGTGCGCTCAGAGTCCCGACGATTTCGAAGCAACGCTCGACATGCTCCGGGGTGCGGCAGCCCGCTGGGCCGAGGGCGAAGCCGTCGAGGAGACCGCGGCGATCTTCCGGAGGGCCGCGCTGCTTCACAACCACGCGCACTACGTCGAGCGGATACCCGCCTACCGCGAGCTGGCGTCGCAGCGCGACCTCGACCGCGGCGCCACGATCGCGGACATAACGAGCGAGCTGATGTTCACCACCAGCTTGTTCAAGTCGTACGACCGGCGCTGGCTCGAGACGGGTGACTACGACCGCCTCACCGCGTGGCTCGACCGTGTCTACGCTGGCGCTGCTGTTGTGGATCTCGACCGCGTCTCGACCGTGGAGGAATGGAGGCGGGCTCTCGCCGCGAGGTCGGTGTTCGTGACGTGCTCGAGCGGCACCTCGGGAAAGCTCTCGTTCGTGCCGCGCGATCGGGCCACGCTCGAGGCCTTGGGCCGCAACGGGTGGTCCTACGCGCACTCGGTGCCTGCGATGACGGTTGTCGAGCGCGGCGACTTCGACTGCCTCGTCGTCGGGCCGAGAGCTACGGGGACGGGGGTCCAGGCCGCGTCGCTGGGCGTGTCTAGGGCCGCGTCGCGGTCGCACTTCGTGCTCGATCGCAACGCCGGCAGCGACCACCCGACCTGGCCACGCGACGCCTCCTACGCCGCGGCGAGCGAGTTCCTCGCGTCGTCCACGAGCGCCGGGCGGCCCGTCGTCGTGTTCGGCACCCCGCCGGAGCTGTACCGAGCGTGCGCCTGGCTCGTCGCCGAAGGTCGCACGCTCCAGCTTCCAGACGGCAGCATCGCGATCACCGGCGGTGGATGGAAGTCCGCTACGACGGCTGTCGACGACGAGCGGCTGTCCGAGCACATCGAGCGCGCCCTGGGCATCGCCACGGACCACGTGATCGACACGTACTCAACCGCCGAGTCGAGCTTCTTTTGTCTGCGGTGCCGCGCCGGTCGCTATCACGTTCCGCCCTTCGTCGAGGTCGTCCGTCTCGACGACGCGCTGACGCCGGTCCCCGGAGCCGATGGCTTCGGGATCATCGGCTTCCTCGATCCGTTCGCGTTCTCGTATCCGGGATTTCTGATCACGGGCGACGTCGGGTTCACAACGTTCGGGCCGTGTCCGTGCGGATTGTCGGGATGGGCGATCGAGGGTCGCATCGAACGGGGCGAGGAGTTCGGAGAGAAGGGATGCGCGGGCGTGACGGAGGCCCTCACTGCCTGACGTCGCCACGAGCTGGGTCGCCGTACCGCTTCCGGCCCTCGTAAGAGGAGAGCTGATCTACCCCGAGATCCCGAGCGCCGGCGACCTCGAGGCAGCGCTCGATGGGCACGGTGCGGGAACCGTCGTCACCGACGGGTGCTATCTGGTGCCGCTGGCGACGGGCGACGGGCAACCTCGCCACTTCGCGGTTTTCCCGCGCCTCGATCCGCGGGAGCTGGTCGAGAACGACGTCGACGCCCTCGTGCGAGACCTCTTCCAGGTTCCCTTCGCGAGGATCCTCGACTACCTCGGCGCGCTAGAGCGCGTCGCGTCGAGCGGCGACTCAAAGACGAGGGCGGTCGCGGACTTCCTCCGCGCCGTGCCCGGACTGAATCGTCGAAACGTCGAGATCGCTGCGCTCGCGCTCCCCCACCTCGTGCGGCCCGACTCGGTGCGCGCGGCCGTGGACAGAGAGCTCGGTGACGCCGGCGCCGGATCGGGGACGCGCTACCTGGACGAATGGGTCCCGCTCGACGCGGAGGTCCGCGGCGGCGCTGCCGCTCAGGTTGCGGCGCGCCTTGCGTCGGGGTCGCCCGAGGAGCGGCGCGCTCGCCCCCCGCGCCTGCGGGCGATGCCGACGCGGCAGCTGCACATCACGGCGGGGAACTCCGTCATGACGGCTCTCGTCTCCGTCGTGCGGGCCTTCGCCACCAAGGGGGCCGCGGTGATCAAGACGACCGTCGAGACGGCGCCGGCGATGACCGTGTTGGCTCATGCGTTGCTGGAGGCGGACCCCGGGCATCCCGTCGTGCGGCACACTTCCGTCGCCTACTGGCCCGGCGGGGACGAGGGCGTCGAGCAACCTCTGTTCGAGCGGAGCGCGTTCGACCGCGTCGTCGCATGGGGTTCCGAAGCGACGCTCAGGAGCGTCTCGGCCCGGGCGCGCGCTCCGAAGCTGATCCTGTTTCGGCCCCGCGTCGGGATGAGCTTCCTGGGACGAGAGACGTTTCGCGACGCACTCGATCACGTCGCGTGGAGGGCGGCTACCGACGTCATGATCGAGAACCAGCACGCTTGCACGTCGTCGCTCGTGCACTACGTCGAAGGCTCTCGCGAGGAAGCTTTGGCGTATTGTCGGGCGTTGCAGTCCGCCCTCCGCACCTGGGACGACGCCATGCCCGCGCCGCCGTCGCGTGCGGCGGTCGGAAGCCTTCGCAGGCTACGGCGAGGAGAGCTCGCCACGGGCGCGTGGTTCGAGAATGTGACCGGGGGCGCGGTGACGTCGGCTGTGGTCTACGCGTCGCAAGAGGTCGATCTCTCCACACATCCCATGTGCCGTCTGGTGATCGTTCGTCGCGTCGACGACCTGCAGTCCGCGCTCGCGTACGTGAACGACACGGTGGCGGCGGTCGGCGTCCACCCCGAGGCGCGCCGCGTGGAGCTACGCGACGCGCTCGCGGCGCGCGGGGTGAGCAACGTCTGTCCCCTGGGCGAGTGCGACAGGGCGTTTGCGGGCATCCCCCACGACGGGATGCGCCCCCTGCACGATCTCGTCAGCTGGGTCGCGGACTAACCCGGCGACGCCTGCCCCCTCAGCGCCCTCTCCTCGATCCGAGTCTGGCGCTCCGCGACCTTCGACCTCAGCGACCGCACCCCGGCGAGGTAGTGGAACGCGAGCCCCAGCCCCCACCCAACGAGCGGATAGAAGAACCACAGCACCTCGTCTGCGACCAGGAGATTGAAGAGCGTGGCGACGAGGTTGACGCCGATGAACAGCGTCACGTGGACGCGGAACTGCCGCTTGGCGTCCTCCTCGAGCACCTCGATCTCGGCCTGTTGGTACGCCTCGAGCGACAGGGCTTCCGTCATCTCGTCCTCCCGGTCTCGTATCCCCCGTCGAACGGCCGTTCCATCGCGAGGTGGTCGTGTATGAGCGGGGCCGCGATCTCTGGGGCTTCGAGGCAACAGAGATGCCCCAACCCCGCAAGGTCGACGCGGCGGCCAGAGGGGACCCACCCGGCGATCATGTCCGCGCACTGCCTGAACGCGGGCATGTCGTCCTCGCCCACGAGCACGAGCACTTCGGACGAGATCGTCCGCACCTGGTCTTCCGTCTGCGGCGGGTTGGTCAGGCGCAGCATCGCCAAGCCCTCGAGCTCACGCCAGGGGTGGCGAGTGGCCAAACGCTCCATGTGCTCCCTGACCTGAGGACGGGCGTCGATGCCCTTGAACGTGTGCGGCGGCGAGCGCATCCAAAGCTCCGCCATGTGGGGGCCGCTCCCCTTCTGCCGGTAGAGCAGCGCGAGCTCGCGATAGCGCTGTGCGACAGCAGCGTCCTGGGGCCCGCCCGCAAGGGCCGGCGCCGCGAGCACGACCGTGTCGAAGGCGCCGGGGTGACGGATCGCCATCTCGACCGCCAGCATCGTGCCGAACGACAGCGCGCACACGTGCCGGACGCCGTGGCGGAGCGCGAGCTCCCCGACGCGCCCGGCGAGCGCGGGCAGGTCCTCGGCGTCGTGGATCGGACGCGACGCGCCGTGGCCCGGGAGGTCGAGGCCCAGGTGGTCCCACGCGGGCAACAGCCCCCACAGCTCGCGCCAGATGCTCGAGTCCATGGTGTAGCCGTGGATCCAGAGCACGCGCTCCCCCGGCCCCGGCACGTGCCGCGCGACGAGCCCGTCTCCGAGATCCAGATCCGGGGCCGTGTCACGCACGTCCGTCTGCAAACGTCCGGCAGAACTCGTGGTACTGCACGACGAGCGCGTCGCCCGGGCTGAAGTTCGGCGTCGCGTCCGTGATCAGGTGCTCCCACACGTCCATGTCCTGCTCGAACGCGGTCCTGCTCCCGAACAGCAGCGCACGGGCGACCTCGGCGTCGGCGGCTTCGTCTCCGGTGCTGTGGACCGCCAGTGACAGACGGATGGTCGTGGTCTCGTCGGGGGTAGGCGTCGCCGAGGTGATGACGACGTGAGCCCGTCCGGCGTCGCCGAGCTCCGACGCCACGAGCGTGGGGCTGAAGACGTGGGCGCAGAACCGGGAACGCGCCGGCCCCCCCGTCGGCGGGGTCCCGTCGGGGCCGTGCCACGGGGTCGCGCCGATCGTCTCGAAGACGCCCTCCACGAGCATCTCGCCGCGCTCGCCGCGCTCGAGGTGCAGGCGCGGCGTGCGCTCGAGCCCGTGGACCACCCTGAAGTGGTCGGCGTCGAAGGCATTCTCGATGACGTACTGGGGCGGCACGTGCGCGTCGAGCGCAAAGCCGGGGACGAACACGTGCGTCTTCGCCAAGCCTTCCAAGAACGCCGTCAGCCCCTTCTCGTGCTCCTCCGCGAGCAGGACGAAGATCGACCCCCCGACCTCGAGCGTCCTGTAGCCACGAACGCTGTAGCGCCAGCTCGTACCATCCATCCCGAGCGCGATCCGGTGGCCGTGGAAGGGGCACACGATCGCCGCCCCTTCCAGTTTCCCGCCGTAGGCGAGGTTCGCGCCGCGGTGCGGGCAGACGGCGTCGAAAGCGGCGACGCCCGCCGGTGTCCGCACCAACGCGAGCGGCAGGTTTCCAATCCACACGGGCGTGACCTCGTCGCCGACCTCGCGAGCGAATGCGACCTGATGCCAGCCGTTGAACATCCGACCCTCCGCGGCGTCGCCTGCGGTAGCTGCGATTTGACGGGCAGCCCGTGTTGACCCTGTCTTTGCCAGACATACCGTACTTTGAAGCGGACACGCGAGAAGGGAAACGACCCCGAAACGAGAAGGTCGACACGCTGTCCATAGAGGACCTCCAACAACCGCGAGACGGTCCCCGGGCCTAACGCGCAGGCGGCCCCGGACCGGGCGGTCAAGGAAGGCGTCGCGGCGGCTCCCGCCGGGATCGATCAGACGACTGGGCCATGTCGTGTGCTCCTCCACTCCCTGCTGCTGTTGCTGTGCGGCGGCCGACGCGACCCCTCGCCTCGAGCATGACCGGACTCGCGAGTCCCCGTTGACCTCGTATTCACGAGGGGTATACGGTACCTCGAGGCGGACTCGGGGGAAGGCCGCGTTACCGAGGAGGTGGGGGCGATGCCGAACGGGCAGGACGACCAGAAGAAGGTCAAGGATCTCGATCTTGGCAAATCCAAGGGATTGGCCAACCAGAAGGTTCAGGATCTCTCGGTCAAGGACCTGCGCGACCTGGAGCAGAAGTTCCAGGGGCGCAACCCCAACAACAAGAAGGTCGACGCGCTGTCGGTAGAGGACCTCGGCAACCTCGAAAGGGTCTTCCAGGACTACAAGCAGGCCGCGCTGGAGCGGGCGATCAGGGAAGGTCCGCCGGGGGTTCCCACCGAGATGGATCCCGAAGACTGGACCGTCTCGTGCTGCTCCTGCACTCCTTGCTGCTGCTGCGCGGCGGCCGAGATCGACCCCTTCGCCTCGAGCGCGACCGAAGCACG
>JALZCA010000220.1 GCA_030863285.1 Actinomycetota bacterium
CAAATGTTGTTCTCCGCGCCACCAACTTCCGAACGTCTGCGTAGAGACTGCGCGTTAGGGGACTGGTCGACGTCAGAGTCCTCAAGGCGTGTGCACTTGATCCCGCGGAACGGTTCTACGACGCATCGGATATGGCGCATGCGCTGAGGCGAGCCGGCGTCCGCTCCTTGCCGGAGGCTCCTCCCATCGGCGCACTCGTCGAGGACATCTCGACCGAGTTCGACGTCGTCCCGAGCGAGCCCGAGGTCTTCGCGAAGGAGCGCGTTCCCAAGAAGCCCTCGAAGCCCAAGCTCAAGCTGCGCGTGGGCCGGATCCTCGTCACCTTGCTCGTCCTCGCCGGTCTCGCCCTAGGTGGCTGGCAGGCCGCCGAGTTCCTGCTCGCGCCGGTGACTGTGCCGGTCGCCGACATGATCGGCATGGAGCTCGCCGACGCGCGCAGGGAGGCGCGAGCCAACGAACTTGAAGTGGAGGTCGAGAGAGTCCTCGACCTGAAAGCCCCCGCGGGGGAGGTGGTGGCTCAGTCGCCCGACGGCGGCGAGCTCGAGGAGGGCGCGACCCTCTCGCTCGTGGTGTCGGACGGACAGCCCAGGATCAGAGTCCCGTCCATGAAGGGCGAACCCGCGTCACTCGCGCGCGCTCGCATCACGGCGAGCGGGTTCGAGATCGGTCGCGTCGTAAGGAGGTACTCGTCGCCCGTGCCCCGCGGTGACGTCGTGCGCCAGTTGCCCGGCAAGGGAAAGCACGACTGGGGCTCGAAGGTGCACCTCGTCGTCAGCAAGGGACCGCCTCCGGTCGACATTCCTCAACTCGAAGGCGAGCTCGGTGTCTTCGCGGTGAAAAGACTCGAGCGGGCGGGCTTGCGCGTGGAGCAAATCGACGTGTACTCCGAGACAGTCGATGCCGGACTCGTGATCAGCACCAAACCGGCCGGCGGAAAGACCGTCAAGAAGGGGTCGAGGATCGAGGTCGTGGTCTCGCTCGGTCCGGAGTTCGAGAAAGTCACGCTCCCAGACTTGCGCGGGGAGCGCGTCGACAGCGCGGTTGCGGAGCTCTCGAGTCTCGGTCTGCAGGCGGACGTCGTCGGATCGTGCAAGAAGTCAAAGCGCGTCGTCGAGAGCGATCCGGTCGGTGGGACCACCGTCACCGAAAACGACGTCATCACCCTGTTCACCTGCTGACACGGGCGCTCATCCCGATCAGGTAAGGATCCCCCAGCCCCTGAGCGTCTCGATGAAGCGCGGGGTGCACTCGAGGTCGGCCACGCGCTCCAGCGGCACCCAACGCACCTCCTCGACATCGCTAGCCGCCGCGACCGCGTGCCCCTCCTTTTCGGCCCGCGCGAAGAAGTCGAGGACGACGTAGTGAGGGTCGCCCACGACCTCGAAGATGCCGACGAGCTCGCCTACCGTCACCTCGAGACCGGTCTCCTCGGCGACCTCGCGCCGCAGGGCATCGGCGAGGTACTCGCGGGCCTCGACCCGGCCCCCGGGAAGCGACCACAGCCCCTTGCCGGGGTGGTTGCCGCGTTTGACCATCAACAGCTCGTCGTCGCGCACGATGACCGCGCCGACGGCGATGCGAGGACCTTTCACGTCGCTAGGCTACGCCGCCTGATGGAAACAGAAGCCGTCGTCGTCGAGCGCACCGCGCGGGCACCCTGGCTGGCGCCGGCGCTGCTTGCCGGAGGCGTCGTAGCTGCCTCTTCGTCGCCGATCCTCGTGCGCTACGCCGAGGGGGCCGACGCCTTGGCGATCTCGTTCTGGCGCTGCTTCGTCGGGGCGCTCGTCCTCCTCCCGTTCGCACGGGGTGGACTGCGGCGCGTTGGTCGACGGCAGGCGGCCCTGTGCGCGATTGCCGGGATCTTCCTCGCGCTGCACTTCGGCACCTGGATCACGTCGCTCGGCCTCACCACGGTCGCATCGTCCGTGCTGCTCGTGTCGACGACGCCGATCTTCGTCGCGCTCGTCGCGCCGTGGATCGTCCGCGAGCGATTGAACGCCGCAGGTTGGGCCGGGATAGTTCTCGCGTTCGCAGGAACCGCGTTGATCGCGGGCCTCGACTTCGCCGGAGCTTCCCTACTGGGCAACGCCCTCGCCCTCGCCGGGGGCGCGACGGCCGGGGGATACGTGCTCGCAGGGCGGCTCGCGCGCAAGGACCTGTCGATCATCCCTTATGCCGTGATCACCTACGGAGTTGCCGCAGTCGTCCTCGCGCCCGCGTGCTTGATCGCGGGCGCGCCGCTTGCCGGCTACCCACCCGGGACCTGGATCGCTCTCGTCGCGTTGATCGTCGGTCCGCAACTGCTCGGACACACGGTGATTAACCTCGTGTTGTCCCAGATCGACGCGACGACGGTCGCGGTTTCTTTCATGGCGGAGCCGATCATCGCGACGGCTGCCGCGGCGTGGCTCTTCGACGAGATCCCGTCGGCGGTCTTCTATCTCGGGGGAGCTGCGATCCTCGCCGGCATCTTCCTGGTATCGAGCAACCAGCGTCCCGCCGAGGTCCCGCCCGCATGAGGCATCTCGAACATGCCCGAGGCGACATCGTGCTCGACCGCTGTCTCGTGATGGGGATCGTCAACCGCACGCCGGATTCCTTTTACGACGGCGGCCGAACGGACCTTGCCGAATCCGTCGAACACGCGCTCCGGCTCGTCGACGAGGGCGCCGACATCCTCGACATCGGTGGCGTCCGCGCGGGACCGGGCCCCGAGGTAGAAGAGAACGAGGAAATCGATCGGCTCGTGCCGCTGGTCGAGGATTTGGCTCGGAGAGTCGATATCCCCTTGTCGGTCGAGACGACCCGCGCCGCGGTTGCGCAGCGCGCGCTCGACGCAGGAGCAGCGATCGTCAACGACGTGTCGGGGTTCGCCGAGCCGGACCTCGCGGCGGTGTGCGCGCGAAACCGCGCCGCTGTCGTCGTCATGCACCATGGAGGCCAGATCCGTGGACGCCCGCGCAACCCTCGCTACGATGACGTCGTCGAGGACGTGCGAAACGAACTCGACCGGCTCGCCCGCACGGCGATGGCCGCCGAAGTTGGTGAGGCGGCGATCCTCGTCGACCCCGGCCTCGACTTCGGCAAGACGACCAAGCACTCGCTCGAGTTGATGCGTCGTCTCGGCGAGCTCATCGCGCTTCCCTGGCCGGTTCTCGTCGCCCCCTCGCGCAAGGACGTGGTCGGCGAGACGTTGGGCCTCCCGGTGGAGGAGCGCCTCGAAGGGACGCTGGCTCTAGTTGCCCTAGCGGTGGATGCCGGCGCCGCGGTCGTGCGCGTGCATGACGTCGCCGCGAGCGCGCGGGTCGTTGCGATGGTCGAGGCGGTAGCGGGTCGAAGAGAACCCTCTGCTCCGGTGCGGGGGCTGTGGGAGTGAGCGGCGCGCGCCCCGCTGGATGCCGAGCGGATCGACGATCTCGTCGATGACCGCTTGGGCGACCTCCTCGACCGGTACTCGGTAGAGACCGGAGTCGATCATGTGGCGAAGCCGCTGAGGTTCCATTCACCGGAGTTATCGGAATTTCGGCCGATTTAGTTGATAGTTTTCGGGATTATGGCAAAAAGAATTTTGATCGTGGAGGACGAGGAGGCCGTCCGGGAGCTCGAGAAGTTCATCCTCGAATCCCATGGTTACGAGGTGACGGAGGCGCGCGACGGCCTCGAGGGCCTCGCCAAGGCCGAATTCCGCAAGCCCGACCTCATCCTGCTCGACCTGATGATGCCGGACGTCTCCGGGGGCCGGATGTTCGAAGAGATGACCAGGCACCCGGCGACGGCGGGCATCCCGATCGTGGTCGTCACCGGCAAGCCCGACGCGCACGAGATGTTCGATGACGCGATCGGAGCCGACAACGTCGTGATGAAGCCGTTCGAGGCCGACGCCCTACTCGATCGCATCCGCCGGCACATCGGCGATCCGTAGTGACGACGACCCGGACGATGACGTTCATCACCCCGGCCGGGTGACGCGCGTCCCCCCGCCTCTTCGAACGTGACCGTGGACGTTCCCGAAGGTTTCCTCGTAGTTTTCAGCGCGCTGCTCGGCCTCATCTTCGGAAGCTTTGCGACGGTGGTCGCCTACCGTGTCCCGCGCCGCGAGTCGGTCGTGAGCGGACGCAGCAAGTGTCCGAACTGCGGGCACACGATCACCGCGATCGAAAACGTTCCGTTGTTCAGCTACCTCTTTTTGCGCGGTCGTTGTCGGAATTGCAAAGCGCGCATCTCGCCGCGGTATCCGGCGATCGAGGTCGCTACCGCGATCCTTTTCGGGCTTGCCGCGGTGAAGTTCGATCTCTCGTTGGAGCTAGTCGCCTACGCCGGATTGTTCTGGACTCTCGTCGTATTGACGGTGATCGACCTCGAGGAACGCAAGCTGCCCGACAGGATCACGCTGCCGTTGTTCGTGGTAGGGCTGGCGCTGCTCGCGCTGGGGGCAGTGCTCGACGACCGCCTTGGTGA
>JALZCA010000236.1 GCA_030863285.1 Actinomycetota bacterium
GTGTAGAGGTCCGTGACCTTCACTGACTCCGGCTTAACGCCGAGATGCTTGATCGCGATCGCTACGGGACCGCGATGTTTCGAATGAGTCTCTTTCTGCTGTGCCGTCGCGGGAAGCCCCGTCACCGATGCCCCCATGAGCAACCCGACAACGATGATCAACGACTTGGAACGCATCACGCCTCCGCCCAGGAATTCAGCCGCGCCGAAGAAAGGATTCGACGCGCGGCAGCGGTGGCCTTCAGAAAGCAGAAAGGCGGTCTGGCCAGGGCCTTTCTTCAGAGCGACGACCGGCCTGCCTCCGTTTCTGCAGTTCTAAGAATCCAGTAGCGCGTCATCGGCGATCACCAATGGCGCCGGGCTCGCGGTTGAGTAATAGAGCGAGGAGCAGCAGGCCCACCAACGCTCCGCTTCCTAGGAGATTGCGGGCCCTTTTGGGTCCCTGCCCCGCGCCGCCCTCGTAGTCGTCCCAGACGATCCTTAAATGGCCGTCGGGGAGCGCGGGGATGTCCGAAGCAGGATCACCGACGTCCAACTCAAGCCGCCCCGGCAACCCCTCTTCCGCCGTCATGACGTGGACGGGCACACCGGTGGCGATGAGCTCTCCATCGGCGACTACCTCACCGACTCCGAACACGGCCACCTCCGAGAGGATCGGCGGAAGCGCATCGGTGCCGATCCCACTGCGCCCGTGGTGCCAGTGGTGGAGCCCAACGCCCCACCACGTGGTGTGTCGGCCGAGCGGATCCGACACCATCGGCGCATCGACGGTGACTTCGTATATCGAGCCGTCCGGGTGATCGATAGACGCGTCGATCGCAAGCTCGTCGTGTGGTTCGAGCGGGGTTACGCGCGCGATCCGGTCGCGCGCGCGTAGCTGAATCGACGCAGTTGCGTCGGTGAACTCATCGCTGTACCACTCGCCCTCCTCGACCGCAGCAGACCCCGACGCTGTGATCTCTGCTTCGTCGCCTCCAGACTCGTTGGAGGTAAAGGCAACCACGCCGAGCACGAGCACGACGATCGCCACCAGCGCGATCGTCGCGGGAAGGGCGCGTCCGACGAGCGCCGACGGCGTCCCGGCCCTCGGTTCACGGGTAGCAAAGAGCAACGTCGCGACCGAGACGACCAGATATATCGGGAGACTGATGAGCCACGTCTCTCGGTAGTCGAGCCATGTCACCGTCGCCTCGGGTGGAGCCTCCTCGAAGATGCGCAAGGGGAGATCGGGCAGCCCGACGGGGCCCAGGAAATGCGAGTACGTCGCCCATATGAACGCGAGCGTGACGCCGCCGACTACTGCCGATCGTCGGTCGCGCCCGACGAGACCCCACCACCCGAGCACGAAGGGAACCGTGATCAGAAGACGCACCAGGTACCACGTCACGCCGGGAAAGTCACCGAGTGCCAGCGACGCGGCGCCTCCTCCGATGACGACGATCGCAAGCGCAGCGGCGAGAGCCTGGGCCGTATCACGGCGCGGGTCGTCATCGACGGTTAAACCCTGGTCACGTCGACGCCAGATCCACAGAGTCAGCAGATATCCGAGGTAGATCACTCCGAAGTGAACCGGGACGCCGGTGACCCAGGTGTGCTCGAGATCCAGCCACTCCGGACTCGACGGCAGCCCGATCGGAGACAGCGACCAGTAGTAAACGGTGAGGACGAGTGTGTGGACGGCGGTGATGATGGCGCCGCGTCCTATACCGACACCTAACCACGCGGTACCGAGCGCGAAGATCGTCGCGATCAGGAAGGTCTTCGTTATCCAGTACGTCCAGTAGGGGTCGTTCTCCCACAGAAGCCCATGCCCTATCGCGGCGTCGACGAAGATCGCGAACAACGCCACGGCTGCCGTGAACTTCGCAAGGTCGCGTGAACCCATAGCTCCGGTTCGTTCAGGTGCGTCGACCATCTCCTTGTCCTCCCGTCACTTCGACCGTCGTAGCCACCACACCAGCGCTGAGTTCCGTTCACTCATACGTCCTCCCAAGCGCCACTGCGGAATTTCTTACGCCAAAAAGTATTGGTGTTAGAGTACCCTTTATGGAGAACTTCGAACAACACCTCGAGTCCACCGGAGCTCTCGCCGACGAGCTGCGCAGAACTCTCTTCCTCTTCATCCGTCAACAGCGCAGAGCGGTGGGACGCGATGAGGCCGCGCGGGCGGTCGGAATCTCACGCACGCTCGCCGCATTCCACCTCGACAAACTCGTCGAGAAGGGGCTGCTCACTGCGCGCTACGTGCGTCTGACCGGCCGGCCCGGACCGGGAGCCGGCCGCCCGGCGAAGGTTTACGAGCCCTCCGGCAAGGACGTCTCCGTTTCGATCCCGTTCCGCTCCTATGACGTCGTAGCCGACATCTTGCTCGACGCCCTCGAGCAAGCCCCGCGCTCCAAGTCGGGACACGCCGCGGTGCGAGCATCGGCACGGACGCGGGGAATCGAATTGGGACAAAGCGAGCGATCACTGCGGCGGGAGTCACCCAAGACGAAGAAAGCAGCGCTCAAAACCGCCCACGACGTCCTCTCCGAGCGGGGGTACGAGCCATACGACGACGAGCGCGGAGGACTGCGCTTGCACAACTGCCCGTTCTACGCCCTCGCTCAGCGATCCACGGAGCTCGTTTGCGGGATCAATCAAGCCTTCATCGATGGTCTCCTCGAAGGACTCGGGACGCGCCAACTCATCGCCGTTCTCGATCCTCGTCCCGGCGAGTGCTGCGTCCATGTTCGAGCCAACGAAACGGCCGCGTGAAGTCGTGACATCGGCCTAGGTAAGGGAGGAAGCCATGCGCAGGTTCTCGTTTCGCCCAGCACTCGAGATCCGCGACCGCAAGTTCAAGGGCCTTCGGGGTTTCGCCGGCAAGCCGTTCCACCCGCCGCTGACCGACGTCACAACCGGCGCCTACATCATCAGTCCTCTGCTGTTGATCATCGCGTTCTTGTTCAAAGACTCGGGTTGGGCCGAAGACGCCAACGAGGCCGGCGCGTGGGTGCTTCTTATCGGGGGTATCAGTTCGTTTGCGACGGCGTTGACGGGATACGCGGACTGGCTGAACACGCAGAAGGGGACGCAGATCCGTCGTATGGCGAATGCTCATGCGTGGACGATGATCACGCTGACCGTGATCGTGCTGGTCAGCCTGTGGTACCTCTTCATGGCTGAAGGTGGGAAGTACTTCAC
>JALZCA010000241.1 GCA_030863285.1 Actinomycetota bacterium
GCACGAGCGCCACGTGCGCATCCGGAGGGTGGGTCGGCGCGATGGGGTCCCTCAGGAGGTGCTCGCCGAGTTCGACGCGGCCGAGGAGCTGACAGCGTCGAACGACAGGATGCACCTGCTCGTGTGCTTCAACTACGGAGGCCGGGCAGAGATCGAGGACGCGGTTGCGGCCGGGGGGCCGGAAGGCATCGAGCGCAACCTCTACGCGCCCGACGCGCCCGATGTCGATCTGCTCATCCGGACGTCCGGAGAGAAGCGATTGTCGAACTTCCTGCTGTGGCAGTCGGCCTACGCCGAGCTGTTGTTCACCGAGACGCTGTGGCCCGACTTCGACCGCCACGCGTTATTCGACGCGGTGCGGGATTACGCAGCGCGCAACCGGCGCTTCGGGGGTTTGTGACGTGATTCCGCCGGTCCAGACGAGCCGAGGATAGGGCTCGAGCCAGAAACCTCGTGGTGCATGTGGTGACGTCGGTCGCGGGCGCGACCACAGCGACCACCGCGACCAGCGCGACCAGCGCGACCAGCGCGACCAGCGCGACCAGCGCGACCAGCGCGACCACGGGCTATCCGGCCGCGTGTCCCCTAAGCGCTCGCCGAGCGGTCGGTTCCGTCGGGGGCCCCGCCGGCGGCGGGCGAGACCTGCTCGTCCTCCTCCTCTTTGTCCTCTTCTTTCGGAGCGTGCGCTCCCGGCCCGATTGCCGACGCGAGGACGGCCGCGTTCGGCAGCGACACCGGCCCCTGCTCGGTCATCAGCTTCACGTAGAAGAGACTCATGTCGACCACCCGGCCCTCGAACTCACCGCCGAGGGGGCCGGAGCGCATACATACCTCCTCACCGACGACCAGCGGGCGGTTGACGAGCAACACGATCCCGGCGAAGAAGTTCGACAACGTCTGCTGAGCGGCGATACCGAGAACGACACCGGTGATCGCCCCTCCGAGCAGCAGGCCCGCCGGGTTGACCTTCAAGGCGCTGAGGACCGTGATGAGGACTATCAGGTATCCGATGACGGTCACCAGCAGGCTGAGCCCTGCGCCACGCGCGTCGCCGAGGTTGTCCGCCGACAGTTTCCGGAGGGCCCGGGCGAGTGCCCGAACGGCAACGACCCCGCCGATGAGGACTGCCGCCGCCCCCGCGACCGCCGGGATCCACTGCTCCGGCTTGAGGTTCTGCTCGCGCAGCCGGCCCTCGGCGGCGACGAACATACCGACGATGAGGATCAGCGTTCCTATGGCGGCTCTCGTCAGGTCGCGCCGTGCCAGCCGTCTCCAGGTTGCGTCCATGATCCGAACCTAACGCGGCGGCGGTCGGGAGATGGAGCTTCTGCCGCGATCCTGCGGGCGCGCTCAGTCGCCGACCAATTCCTTCGGCTCGGTCGGCTCGACCAGGACCTGGACCACCCGGCGGCGGTGCATGGCTCGCACGTGCAGGCGCCAGCCATTGTGCTCCACGACGTCGCGGCGCTTGGGGATGCGCCCGAGCCGGTCCATCAGGAAACCCGCGACCGTCTCGTACTCGCCCTCGGGTAGGCGCACGTCCAGGCGGTCGGCCGCCTCGTCGATCCGGAGCGTCCCCGGTATGAGGTAGCGGCCCTCCGAGATCGTCTCGACCCCCAGCTCGGCGACGTCGTATTCGTCGCGGATCTCGCCGACGAGCTCCTCGAGCAGGTCTTCCAGAGTCACGATCCCCGCGGTTCCGCCGTGCTCGTCGACCACGACGGCGAAGTGCTTGCGTTCCCGGCGCATGCGGACGAGCAGGGGATGGAGGTTGAGCGATTCGGGCACCACCAGCATGGGCCGGATGAAGCTGCGAGGGATCGGCTTGTTGCGGTTCTCGCGCGGGATGCGCAGGAGGTCCTTGGCGTGGAAGAACCCGTAGATCTGATCGAGGTTCTCGCCGTAGACCGGGATGCGCGAGTGACCGCTTGCAAGCGCCAGTCCCTCGACCTCGGCGGGCGTCCCGGGGGCCCGGATCGCTATCACCTCGGTGCGCGGGATCATCGCGGCCGTCGCATCTCTTTCGCCGAACGCGGCGGCCCCCGTCAGCAGCCGCCGCTCCACCTCGCGGATCATCCCGCCCTGGGCCGACTGCTCGATGATCGCGGCGAGCTCCTCGGCGGTGTGTCCCGTCGCCTGCTCATCTTGCGGTTCGAGGCCGAGCAACCGGACCCCCGCGTTCGCGATCCCGTTCATCGCCCGGATGATCGGGCGGAACAAGAACATGAACACGCGGAAGGGCCACGCCAGCCACAACACGCTCTTCTCGGGCTCGGCGATGACGACGTTTTTGGGGGCCATCTCGCCGAGCACCATGTGGAAGAACGTCACGATCGTCAGGGCGATGATGAACGAGATCGTGTGCAGAGCGGTAGGAGGCAGCTCGCCGATCTGGTGGATGCCCGACTCGATGAGATGCGCAACCGCGGGCTCGGCGACGTAACCGAGTCCGAGCGAGCACATCGTGATGCCCAACTGGGCTCCCGCGAGCGTCAACGTCAACTCGCGCATCGACTTATGGGCGAAGACGGCCCGGCGGTTCCCCTGCGCGACGAGTTGCTCGATCTTCGAACGACGAGCCGCTATCAGGGCGAATTCGATGCCGACGAAGAATCCGTTGGCGATCAACAACACAACGGCAACGAGGAGGTACCAGAGAGTCATAGTCGACCGCTCTCATCGGAGCCCGGAGCGACCACGAGCACCTTAGCAACGCGCCGGCCCTCCATCTCGACGACCTTGAACTCCCAGTCCTCGAACGAAGTGTGATCCCCGACCTCGGGGATGCGGTCGAACAGGGTCACGAGGAAGCCGGCGAAGGTCTCGTAGTCGCCCTCGGGCATCTCGAACTCCGTCGCCTCGCGGACTTCGTCGGGGTGCAGCATCCCCGAGACGAGGTGCACGCCCTCGGGAGGAGTCGTTACCTCGGCGTCGGACAGGTCGGGGTCGTATTCGTCCTCGATCTCGCCCACGATCTCTTCGAGGATGTCCTCGAGCGTGATGATGCCCGCGGTGCCGCCGTATTCATCGACGACGATCGCGAGGTGCTTGCGCGTCTGCCTGATCTCGACGAGGAGGGAAGCGAGGTCCCGCGATTCCGGTACGAACAGCGGCTCCTGCATGACCGTTTCGACGTGCACCCCGTCCCGCTCGTGGGGCTCGAAGCGATACGTGTCCTTGATGTGGACGGTCCCCACGACGTCGTCGAGATCCCGGTTGTAGACCGGGAAGCGCGAGTGACCGCTCTCGAGAGCGAGCCGACCGACATCCGACAAGGTCGCATCACGTCTGATCGCAACCAGAGACGTACGCGGCATCAACGCGTCGGCCGCGGTCTTGTTCTCGAAGCTGATCGACCGAGCGAGCAACGAGAAATCGGATTCCTCGAGCATGCCTTCGTCCAACGACGACCGCACCAGCAGATCCAGTTCCTCGAGCGAGTGGATGCGCAACAGCTCTTCGCGCGGTTCGATGCCGAAGAGCCGAACCGTGAAGTTCGCCGCGGAGTTCAAGAACACGATCAACGGACGCAACAACCCGTTCACGAGTCGCAGGGGAGTCGCGACCCGCAGCGCCGTCTCCAAGGGTTTAGCGATGGCGACGTTCTTGGGGACGAGCTCGCCGACGACCATTTCGACCGCGGTTGCGAGCCCGAGCGCCAGGACCACCGCGACCACCAGCGAGGTCTCTTCGGGGACACCGGTGGCCTCGACGACCGGCTCCAGCAATCGGCCGATGGTCGGCTCGGCGATGAATCCGACGATCAGTGAGGTGATCGTGATCCCGAGCTGCGCGCCTGAGAGATGGAACGACAACTCCCTCAACGCCGCGAGCGTGCTTCGCGCGCGCCGATCGCCGTCGGAGGCCAACTGCTCGATGCGCGAGCGATCGACGGCGATGATGCCGAACTCACCGGCAACGAAGAAACCGTGAGCCAGGATCAACAAGAGGACGGCCGCGAGGCCTAAAGCGGCTTCTATGTGGTGTCACTCCCGCGCGTCACTGGACCAAGAATAGGGTCCACAGGACCAACAGCGGCGGCACGGGCGACCACGCGATCGACGCCTGCCGCCCCGGGGCGCCGACTATCATGCCTGGGATGCCACCCTCCTCGATCGACACGATCGTCAACCTGTGCAAGCGGCGCGGGATCGTCATGCCCTCGAGCGAGATCTACGGCGGCCTGCGCTCGGCGTGGGACTGGGGCCCCCTCGGCGTCGAGCTCAAGCGCAACGTCAAAGAGCAGTGGTGGAAGGCGATGGTCCACCGACGCGGAGACGTCGTCGGGCTGGAGAGCTCGATCCTGATGTCGCCCAAGGTGTGGGAGGCGTCGGGTCATGTGGCGACCTTCACCGACCCTCTCGTCGAATGCACCCACTGCCACAAGCGGTTTCGCGCCGATCACATCGACCTCGAGCGGAACTGTCCCGAGTGCGGCCGGCCACCCGCGTGGACCGAGCCCCGGCAGTTCAACCTCATGTTCAAGACGCACATGGGGCCGGTGGAGGACTCCGGCAGCGTCGTCTACCTGCGACCCGAGACCGCCCAGGGGATGTTCGTCGATTTCAAGTCGATCCAGACGACGTCGCGTAAGCGGATCCCGTTCGGGATCGCCCAGCAGGGTAAGTCCTTCCGCAACGAGATCACACCCGGCAACTTCGTCTTTCGGACGCGCGAGTTCGAACAGATGGAGATGGAGTTCTTCGTCAAGCCGGGCACCGACGAGGAGTGGCACGAGTACTGGCTCGACGAACGCATGTCCTGGTACCGGGACCTCGGTATGAACGACGCCAGGCTGCGCCTGCGCGAGCACGAGGCCGACGAGCTATCGCACTACGCGAAGAGAACTCTCGACATCGAGTACGACTTCCCGGGCATGGGATGGTCGGAGCTCGAGGGCATCGCGAACCGCACGGATTTCGACCTCAAGGCTCACGCCGAGCACGCCGGCGACGATCTCTCCTACTTCGATCCCGAGACCGAGGAGCGCTACGTCCCCTACGTCATCGAGCCTGCTCTCGGTGTCGAGCGCTGCGCCCTCGCGTTCTTGATCGACGCCTACGAGGAGGAAGAGGCACCGACCGCGTCCGGAAAGCTCGAGAAGCGGACCGTCCTGAAGCTCGATCCGCGTCTCTCCCCCTTCAAAGTCGCGGTCCTGCCCCTGTCGAAGCACGCCGACCTCGTTCCCGTGGCCGAGCGGGTCGCCCAAACCGTCCGCCGCAACTACGTCACCGACTTCGACGTCACCGGCTCGATCGGGAAGCGCTACAGGCGCGAGGACGAGGTCGGGACGCCGTTCTGCGTCACGATCGACTTCGACACGCTCGAAGACGACCAGGTGACCGTGCGCGAGCGCGACACGATGGAGCAGGAGAGGGTCGCGATCGACCAACTCGTGGACTACCTCGGGAAGAGATTGGTCTGAAGTGACATCGCCGTCTAGAGGCGTCGCGCCTTTGGGGAGGACACAAGGCTGGATATCGAGGTCGGCATCGAGGAGGTTCGCTGAACGATGACGAAGTGGGTCTACGACTTCAACGAGGGCGACAAGTCACAGAAGAACCTGCTCGGGGGCAAAGGAGCCAACCTCGCGGAGATGACCAACCTGGGGCTCCCCGTGCCGCCCGGCTTCACGATCACGACCGAAGCTTGCAACGCGTATCGCGAGCAGAACCAGACGTTTCCCAACGGGCTGCTCGACGAGGTCGCCGAGCACCGCAAACACCTCGAGGAAGCCATGGGCCGCACGCTCGGGCATCCCAACGACCCACTATTGGTGTCGGTTCGTTCGGGAGCCCCGTTCTCTATGCCCGGGATGATGGACACAGTCCTCAACGTCGGCTTGAACGACGAGAGCGTCGAGGGTCTCGCGAAGCAGACGGGATCGGAGCGTTTCGCATGGGACTCATATCGGCGTCTGCTGCAGATGTTCGGCAAGACCGTGCTCGGCATCGACGGCGACCTCTTCGAAGAAGCAATCGACGAGGCAAAGGAAAAGCGAGGCGTCGCCAACGACGTCGACCTCGATACCGACGACTTGAAGGGGCTGGTCGACCGCTTCAAGCAGATCATCGTCGACGAACAAGGGCGGGAGTTCCCTCAGGACCCGACCGAACAGCTTCACCTCGCCATCGAGGCCGTCTTCAGGTCGTGGGACAACAAGCGCGCGCAGGACTACCGCAGACGCAACAAGATCTCCGACAGCCTCGGAACCGCGGTCAACATCCAAGCGATGGTCTTCGGCAACCGGGGTGCGGGATCCGGGACGGGGGTCGCCTTCACGCGCGATCCGTCCACCGGCGAGAGACGGCCCTACGGCGACTACCTCGCCAACGCACAGGGCGAGGACGTCGTGGCCGGCATCCGCAACACGACGCCACTCGAGGACATGGGCGACGAGCAGCCCGAGGCGTTCGAGGAACTCAAGCAGCACATGGAGACCCTCGAGCAGCACTTCAAGGACATGTGCGACATCGAGTTCACCGTCGAGGACGGCAAGCTCTGGTTGCTTCAGACGCGGGTCGGCAAGCGCACCGGGACTGCTGAGTGGGCGATCGCCGCGGACATGAGGCGCGAGGGGATGCTCACCGACCCCGACGACGTCATTCGCGACAGGCTCACCGCCGCGAAGTTAGACGAGGTCTTCAAGCCGGTGATCAGGGCGGACCTCAAGTCGTCCAAGGAACCCGTCGC
The DNA here is from genome assembly GCA_030863285.1 of Actinomycetota bacterium. The sequence continues at coordinate 6,694 of JALZCA010000241.1, forward strand.
CAAAGGGCTGAATGCGTCGCCCGGAGCGGCCGTGGGACGCGTCGTGTTCACCGCCGACGATTCGCAGGCGTGGGCCGAGAGAGGCGAGGACGTGATCCTCGTGCGGCGCGAGACGACTCCCGACGACTATCACGGCATGGTCACCGCCCAGGGCATCCTCACCTCGGCCGGCGGGACGAACTCGCATGCAGCCGTGGTCGCCCGCGGAGAGGGCATCCCCGCCGTGTGCGGCGTCGACGCCATCCGCATCGACCGCAAGGCAAAGAAGTTCACGGTCGCCAACACGGCCGTCGAGGAAGGCGACTGGATCACGATCGACGGGACGGACGGCACCGTCTACGCGGAGCGACTGAAGACCGAACCGTCGGCGCTCGACGCCGCGCAGGAAGGCGACGAGGAGGCGCGCAAGTCCGATCTCTGGAAGGCCTATGAGGAGTTCATGGGCCGCGCCGACGAGGTCAGGCGTCTGCGAGTGCGCGCCAACGCGGATACTCCGGAGCAAGCGCGTAACGCGCGCGCCAGGGGGGCCGAGGGCATCGGGCTGTGTCGCACCGAGCACATGTTCCTCGGAGACGAGCGCGTCCGCGCCGTCCGCCAGATGATCTTCGCCGACTCGTCCGAGGAGGAACAAAACGCCTACGACGCGCTCGCGCCTCTTCAACGCGACGACTTCGTCGGGATCTTCGAGGCAATGGACGGCTATCCCGTCACCGTGCGACTCCTGGATCCGCCTCTGCACGAGTTCCTGCCGGACCGGGTCGATCTGTCGGTTGCGGTGGCGCTTGCCGAGGAGCGCGGCGACGACAAGGTCGACCTGCGCGGGGAAGAGATCGACCTCGACGACGCGCGGCGGATGTTGCAGAAGGTCGACGAGCTCCACGAAGCGAACCCGATGCTCGGCCTGCGAGGGGTCCGTCTCGGGATCATCAAGCCGGGTCTCTACGCGATGCAGGTGCGGGCGATCGTCGAGGCCGCGGTCGAGCTCAAGAAGGACGGCAAGGACCCGCGTCCCGAGATCATGATCCCGCTGGTCGCGACCGCCGAGGAGCTGCGCCAGATGCGCGACGAGTTGGAGCCGGTGGCGCAGGGGATCATCGACGAGGCCGGGGTCGACCTCCACGTCGAGTTCGGGACGATGATCGAGCTGCCGCGCGCCTGTGTCGAAGCCGCCGGCATCGCGGGGCACGCCGACTTCTTCAGCTTCGGGACTAACGACCTCACGCAGACGGCGTTCGGGTTCTCGCGCGACGACATCGGGAAGTTCCTCGGGATGTACGAAGAGCGCAAGCTCGTCCCCGCCAACCCCTTCGTCACGATCGACGAGGCCGGCGTGGGGCGACTGATGCAGACCGCGGTCGAGGAGGGAAAGCAGGCGAACGAGCGGCTGCACCTCGGGATCTGCGGCGAGCACGGCGGCGACCCCGAATCGGTGTGGTTCTGCGACCGGCTCGGCCTCGACTACGTGTCTTGCTCGCCGTTCAGGGTGCCGGTCGCGCGCCTGGCCGCGGCGCAATCTGTCCTCGGAGAGGCGCAGACGAGCTCGAAGTAGTCGTGGGTTAGCAGCCGCGCTTCTTGATGAAGCTCATGCCCCCGAGGCCGCCCCGCAACCCGGGGGTGGCCGCGGCGTCCCAGGAGATCTCTGCTCCCACAACAAAGGCTAGGGTCGACGACTCTTTGCCTTTCCACGTCGTCTTGAGCGTTCCGTTGCGCACGGTCGGTGTCAGAGTCCTCGGGAACAAAGTGAACGATTGAGCCACCGATGCGTTCTCTAGGCTGGACCCGTCGGCGTCGGTCGTGACCCTCGCCGTCATCCGAGTCCTCTTGTTCGCGCGGATCTGGCGCCTCGGCCAGGTCGACTCCTCGATTTCGCTGCCCTGCGGAGTAAGCGTGGATTCGACTTTCGTCGCGCACCAACCGTTGACCGGGTTGACGGTGGTCTGAAGCCAACCAACCCCAAAGTTGCGCGGGCTCACGTACGGGGCGGCGCGATCGAGTTCGTAGATCCACAAGCACATCTCGAGCACGGCTATGACCTTGCCCTCGTGCCGGGCTCTCTCTTTCGCGGGACAGTGCGAGTTGAGCTCGCGGATGGGTCCTTGGAGTCGAGGGCTCTTGGCTGCGGACGTCTGTCCGGCATGCGCGGTCGCGCCGGCCACCAGGGCCAACGCGACCAACGTGACTATGACCGCCCGCCGTGCTCTTGTTCCCTGCCTACGGCCCCCTGCCAAGGCGCACCCCTCAGTATTCGATCAGCAGCTAGAACGCAGTTCCGACTCGACCGATCCCTCAGCGGTCCTGGTCGGGATATTGCCCTCGCGATAGGAAACTTCGACCCCCAGGAACACGGCGACGGTGTTCCTCGTGCCGCCGTTCCACTCGACCTTGAGCCTGCGACGCTCGAGGTTCGGCTTGAGCGTGCGGGGGAACAGCACGTAGGAGTTCTTGACGATCGCGTCGTTTCCGCGGCCCCCGCCGGCGTCGACCCGCAGCTTCGCCCTGTCTCGTTCGCGCGAGTTCGTGCGCTCGAAGTTCGGGGTCTTGCCCTCGATGCGATAGCCGCGTGGCACCCGGATCTTGGCAGTCACGTTCGACACGCAGAAGCCGTTCTTCGGGTCGACGGTGGTCTGGAACCAGAAGACGCCGTAGTCGCGGGAGGGGTTCAAGTCCCGGTTCGGGTTGAAAGCGAAGCTGTAACTGCAGGCCTTCGACACCACGGCGCGGACGCCCGAGGTGGTCGAGTCCGCGTCCCGAACGCAGTCCTTCTCGTCGCGCGACAGGGGACCGCGCACGGTGGGATCGTCGCCCGCGTCGGTCTGCGCACCGGCAACGCCGGCCCCCAACATCATGAAGACCATCAGCGGCACCGCGAGCAACCTGAAACGCCTTCGCATCATGTGGTGGTTCTCCTTTTCCCGCCGAGGTTCCTGTCGGAACCGTCCTATAGCGTCACGATATGGGCTCAGAATACCGGAAAGAACTGGAAAATCTAGAGAGATCGACGCTTTCCGACCTGGCCCTGGCAGCGTCAGACTCTAAGGGACGCGCGACACCCGAGCCGGAAGACGACCTCATGACCGCCTTCCAGCGGGACCGGGACCGGATCGTGCACTCCAAGGCGTTCCGGCGCCTCGCCCACAAGACCCAGGTGTTCCTCGCCCCAGAAGGTGACCACTACCGGGTTCGCCTGACCCACACGCTCGAAGTGACCCAAGTGGCGCGGACGATCGCCCGGGCCCTCCGCCTCAACGAAGACCTCGTCGAGGCCATCTGCCTGGGTCACGACCTCGGGCACACCCCGTTCGGCCACCTCGGCGAGGAGGTCGTCGCCCGGTTCCAGCCGGGGTTCCGGCACAACCTGCAGTCGGTGCGGATCGTGGACGTGCTCGAAGGCCTCAACCTGACGTGGGAAGTGCGCGACGGCATCGCCAACCACACCTGGTCGATGCCGCTGCCGGCGACGCTGGAGGGTCAGATCGCCCGCTACGCCGACCGCATCGCTTACATCAACCACGACATCGACGACGCCGAGCGCGCCGGTGTCCTGCGCGAGAACGACCTTCCGGACGAGACGCGAACCGTCCTCGGCGCCACCCACGCAGAGCGGGTGAAGACGATGGTTCGCGACATCGTTTCCTCGTCGCGCGGACAGACCGAGATCCGCATGAGCGAACAGATCTTCTCCGCGATGGCGACGACGAGGACGTTTTTGTTCGAGCGCGTCTACCTCGGGCGCCTAGCGCCGGCGACGAGAGAAGCGGTGGACCGCATGCTGCTGACCCTGCTCGAACACTACGCGGAACACCCCGACGCCATCCCCGCCGCGGCCGCCGGCAGAGGGGAGACCGTCGAGGTACCACAGGTGAGGTCGGTCGACTACGTCGCCGGCATGACCGATCGTTTCGCGATTCGTGCCTTCGAAGACCTGGTAGGTGCTCCCTCTCCGGGGTTCGGAGGACTAGGATGAAGAGAGTGATCGTCTCGACGATCGCGTATTAAATAAGCGAACTTCCCCGCGCGCCAGTGAAATAGACGCCGCTCCACGTACGTTGGCGGTCGTCCGACAAGCGAATAGCACGGGGACCCATGGCAAAGATCCGAGACCAGGACATCGACGAGCTTCGCGAGAGGGCGAACATCGTCGACGTCATCTCGTCGTACTCGCGCCTCAAGCGATCCGGCGGCCATACGTTCAAGGGCCTCTGCCCGTTCCACTCCGAAAAGACCCCATCGTTCACGGTCGATTCGGCCAAGGGGTTGTGGCACTGCTTCGGCTGCGGCGAGGGCGGCAACGTCTATCAGTTCGTCCAGAAGGTCGAGAACCTGCCGTTCCCCGAAGCCGTCGAATGGCTTGCCGACAAAACGGGCTTCCAGCTCACCTATGAAGAGATGCGTCCGGGTGAGGCGCAGAACGCCGGGATCAAGGCGCGACTGCTCGCCGCAAACGAGGCTGCCGCGGACTTCTTCCATGAGGCGCTCATGCGCGGGCCGGACGCGGCGCCGGCGAGGGCCTACCTCGAGCGGCGGGGGTTTGGCCGCGAGGTCGCCGAACGCTGGCTGCTGGGATATGCGCCCGGTCGCAACTCGCTCTGCGCGCATCTTCTGAACAAGGGTTTCTCGAACGAGGAGATCGAACGAGCCGATCTCGGCAGGCGCAGCGAGCGCGACGGGTCTCTCTATGACACCTTCAGGACGCGCATCACGTTTCCCACCTGGGACCTTCAGG
>JALZCA010000010.1 GCA_030863285.1 Actinomycetota bacterium
GAGCGAGGGCGTCCGGTCCCCGACCGTGCAGCAGTCGACACGAACCGTGGAGAACGCGCAAGTCGACGTTGCCCGACGGAACGAAGAAGCTCGGCAGAGGCAGATCGTCGTACGCCAGCCCGCGAAGGCCGCCTTCAAGCCCGACGTCGTCGAGCGTCTGCTCTCCGTCGTCGGAATGGAAGACGAGGTCGTAGCCGAGGAGCTTGTCACTCGGAAAGGGTGAATCGTCGGGGACCGCAGCAAGGAGATACACGTACAGGCCACGGCCAAGCTCGAGGGCCTCGCTACTCCCTCGTCCGATCTGGGTGGACTCAGCCGAGCCGAGATCGAACACGCGTGCGTGGACTCGGACCGCTCGACTGGTAGCGAGCCAGATGTGGACCCGGTCCGGCTCTGTTCTTCGAAGGATTGGCCCCGCCAGTACGAGCCGTTCGCTTACGGTCCTCACAGGTGAGTAGCCGTCGTCCTGATCCTCCGTCGTCCCCACCTCATGGCTGCATGGGCTCGCGCGCCATCAGGCTCGCTCTGATGTCCGATCCCCAGTTGCCGCGCCGCACTACCTGCCGGCGTCGCGGTTGTCCGGGTCGATTTCAGCGGCCTTGCGTTCCAATTCCATTGCCCGCTCGCGCTCGCGTTCGGCCTCCTCGGCCGCTCGACGGGCCTGCATTTCGGCCTCGCCGGCGCGCTGGGCTCGACTCTGAGCCTCTTCCCGGTGCTCCACTGCTTCCCGGCGCTGACTCTCGACCCTCTTGGCGCGGCCCCGCTTCACCGCCGACCACACGAGAAGAGCAACGACGATTATTGCAACGACCACGAGAACAACGATCAACCAATCAGGCACGCGACCAAACCTCCTTTGTCTGGCTGTGGAGATTCCCCCCGCGGTTCACTCCTAAACGACGGTCGGGGGCGCTACCGCCACCGTCCGGTGGTCTGAGGCGTCAAACATGGGGCCGATCTCTTGAGGGAGGCGTAGACGGTTCCGCCCACAGCCGGGTGGGGGTCGCTCGCGAGAGGAACGCCGGCGATCACGGCGAACGTTTAGGTCTGCCGATGTTCGGCGGCACATCCGGCTCTTGAACAAGGCGGTCGTCCTGAGAAGGCTTGTCGTTGTAGCTCTGCTACAGGTCGTCCTCTTCATGTCTCTTTTTCAGACTGACCCCGGCCGGGCCCAAGTCGACCGCCGCCCACCGCCCAACGTGTTGATCATCTTCACGGACGACCAGCGCGACACGCTCGCGAAAATGGGCTCGGTGCGCCGCCACTTTGTCGCCCACGGACGCAACTTTCCCCGCGCGTACGCTACGACGCCGGCGTGTTGTCCTTCGCGCGCCAGCATCATGACCGGCCGTTTCGCCCACAACCACCGCGTAACGACTAACAAGCGACCTCGTAAGCTCAATCACAGGACGACGCTGCAGTTCTACCTCCAGCGGGCCGGCTACCGGACCGGTTATATGGGCAAGTTCTTGAACGGGTGGCCCCTGTCCCAGGGTCCACCCTTCTTCCACGACTGGGCGATCAACGCGCCGAACACGACGGGCTGGCGAAGCCGGTACTTCGACGGCAAATTCAACATCAATGGGGCCATCCGGCGAGTCGCCCAGTACTCGACAAATTTCATAGGTGATCAGGCCGAATCGTTCCTAAGGCGCACGGATCGCCGCAACGACAGGCGGCCGTGGCTGCTCTACATCGCCCCGAACGCACCTCACCCGCCGTACCAGCCCGCGCGCGAATACGAAGATGCTCGGGTGCCGAAGTGGAACCCACCTGCATCCGTTGGAGAATCCAATCTGCGCGACAAGCCGAAGTGGGTGCGCAAGAGCCAGATCGGCAGGAGCCGCGCGGCCTTAATACGCAGACAACAACTGCGGATGCTTATGTCGGTGGATGACATGACCCGGCAGGTCATGTCGACCCTCAATGACCTGCGAGAGCGAAATACACTCGTCGTGTACACGTCGGATAACGGTTATGCATGGGGGGAACACGGCCTCGAGCGGAAGTTTTCGCCTTACAGGGAAAGCGTCGAGATCCCGCTCATGATCAAGTGGCCGGGTCAGGTCGGTAATGGAACGGTGGATCCGCGGCTGGCAGCGAACATCGACATAGCTCCCACGGTCATAGACGCTACGGGAGCCTCGACGGGAAATGGACCGCCGATGGACGGGAGATCGTTACTCGATCCGACGTGGCAACGAGCACGGCTCTTGCTCGAGTACTGGAAGCATTCCGTTCGCATCTCCCGAGCCCCCACTTGGGCGTCGATGATCACACGTTCTTCGCAATACACCAAGTACTACGTGAACCGGAAGGTCGTGTTTCGCGAGTACTACGACCTGGCGAACGACCCCTACCAGCTTCGAAATCTGCTAGGCGACAGGCGGAGGTCAAACGATCCCGCGACAATCAGACCCATGAACCTGTTGCTCGAGCAGGACAGGCGATGCGAAGGGGCCACCTGCCCCTAGTTGGTCAAAGCTAGACAGCGCCGTGCGTGCTCATATCAACCAACACCTTTCAGTCGACTAGCTGCACCAGCGACTTTCTTACGTCCGTGGTCACGGGCTCCGCGTGACCAGGCCAGGCGACAGCTGGCTCGAGGTCGGCGAGTCTGCGTACGGCGGCGCGCGTTTTCTCTTGCTCCAGATTGAAGGCAGCGTGCGGCAAACGAGGGGGACCCTTGAAGCCGGTGAGGGGATCGATTGTGTAAAAGCAATCCGAAGTCAAAGCGAGGCCGTCTTTCTCGCGGAACAAGGCGATCTGCCCGGGGGCGTGTCCCGCGATGTTCACCACTTTGAAACCGGCTACCTCGTCGCCCTCGGCCACCGTGCCCGCGACGCGGACCGGCCCCCCATCCCACGCTTTCAGCAGCAGTGGGTACGCCAAGCGCCCATGGAACGGCAGGCGACTGAGCTGCATGTTCGAGATCCCGCCGTCGCCCTGGGTGTCGGCGACGTTGTCGGGGTGGCAGAAGACCGGCGCGTCTAGCCCTGCCGCCGCTCCCCTGTGGTCCGGATGTCCGTGTCCTAGAACGATCCTTTGGAGGCCGCCGAGCTCATCGGACGATGCGCGTATCTGTCTCGTCATCGACTTGACGCCTGCGTCGAACATCGTCACGCCGCCGCCCTCCTCCTCGAGGAAATAGACGTTCATCGTCGCGATGGGGCGTCCCCCTACAAGGAGCCAGACGCCCTTGGAGATGGATCTCATCCCTTTCACTTCGACACCCCGCTATCCCGGAATCGGTCCGCAGCGCAGCCGTTCTATCAAGCTCGAAGAACCACTTGCCTCCCCCGGCGAGCAGCTCTACCCCAGCAGGCGGTCGAGCGTCTGGAGGAGCTCGTCGGGGTTGAATGGCTTCGTCACGTAAGCATCTGCCCCTTCGGCCGCCGCAGACCTCTCGGTGTGCCGACTGGCGTGCGCGGATAGGACCAAGATGGCGGCCTGGGTGCCGCGCTCTCGGAGTTGGCGGAGGACCTCTACGCCGCTGACGTCGGGGAGACCCACGTCCAGGATGACGACGTCGGGCTTCTCACGCTCAGCGGCTGCGAGGCCCCCGGCTCCCGTACGGGCCTCGAACACCTGGTATCCGGAGCTCTGGAGCAACACGCTTAGCGCCAGCAAGAGGTCGACCTCGTCGTCGACGATTAGGACACGCCTCACGCGTGGCGGCTCAGGCGGATTTCGAACAACGCGCCCCGCGGCGAGTTGTGCCGGTACGACACGCTGCCACCCATCCCGTCGATCAGAGCGCGGGTAATAGCGAGACCCAAACCCGAGCCCTGTTTTGCTCCCGCCTCGGGTCCTCTTGTGAACGGATCGAAGATCTCGTCGATGAGGTCGTCGGGCACCCCGGGGCCGTCGTCGCCGACGCTGACGAGGGCGATGTCTCCGACCGGGCGCGCGCGCACTTCGATTGAGTTCCCGCCGTAACGATAGGAATTCGTCAACAGATTCGTCACGACCTGCGAAAGCCGCACGGGATCCGCTTCGGCGACCAGACCGTGGGCCACCTCGACACGAACCGCCTTCCCCTCGGGGGCCGGCGCGGCTTCGACCGAAGAACGAACGAGCTCGCCCACGTCGACCGGCTCGGGAACGATGCGTAGCGTACCCGCGTCGATCTGAGAGATCTCGAGCAGATTGTTGATCAAGATCTTGGCCCTGCCTCCTTGCCGAACCATCGCCGTCAACAGCTCTTGGCGCTTGTCCGCTTCGATGTTCTCCCACTCCGATGCAAGGGCCGATGCGAGCGCAGACAGCGTCGACAGAGGCGTGCGCAGCTCGTGCGCGGCGTTCGCGATAAAGCGATCCTTCATCTCCTCGACCTCTTTGCGACTGCTGATGTCGCGCGCGATGGTGGAGGCTCCGACGATCTCACCGGACCGACTTCGCATCGGCGAGACCGAGATGGAGACGTGGACGATAGTCCCATCCTTCCGCTGCCTCTGGCTCTCGTAATGCTCGATGACCTCTCCCTCGAGGATCTGAGACAAGATCACTTGCTCCTCATTCGCACGACTCGGCGGGATGATGATCGAGACGGGCCGACCGATTGCCTCCTCCGCCGTGTAGCCGTACAGCCGTTCCGCCGCGGGATTCCAACTCGTGAGAATGGCGTCGCGCGACTTCGAGTAGATCGCGTCGTCGCTCGACGAGACGATCGCCGACAGGCGCGCTTGGGCCGCCTCGAACTCCTTGCGCTCGCTTACATCGCGCGCGATGGTCGACGCGCCCACGACGGTGCCGGAGGGGTCTCTTAATGGAGAGACCGTGACCGACACCTCGATTATCGATCCGTCCTTGTGCTGTCTTTCCGTTTCGAAGTGGTCGATGCGCTCGCCCCGGAGGATGCGATTGAGGATCTGTCTCTCCTCGCCCTTGCGGTGCTCGGGGATGAGGATCGCCAGAGGTTGGCCGATCGCCTCCTCGGCCGTGTAGCCGTACAGCCGCTCGGCTCCGTCGTTCCAGCTCGTGAGGATCGCTTCGGTCGACTTCGAGTAGATGGCATCGTCCGAGGACGAGACGATCGCGGCCAGCAGCGACTCGGCCAGGGGGGTTTTCACTTCGCTCGGCACCCCGTCACGCTAGCCGAAATCCCGAAGCGCCGAACGACCGGGTTTCGACTAATCAAACAATCGGGAGATCGCACAGAGCCTCTTCGTCACCCGCAAGACCGTGGAGTCCCACCTGCGCCAGACCTACGTCAAGTTGAACATCCGGTCACGCGACGACCTCGCGGTGGCCATGCAGGCCGTCGGACGGGAGATTTCGCAGCCGTAAGAACCCGACTCTTTGGGTGCGCGAGCGGCTTATTGCCTCGGGGTCGTCGCCTGCCGTGTACGTTGGCGGTCGCGCCCGGTGAGGCGCGGGGGGTGGAGGGTGAACGGCACGAACGGCACGGCCAGCACCGAGTAAGGCTCCGCGATCTCCTCCGGCTCGACGATCCCAAGCTCGTGCCACAGGTCGAATCGCCCCGCGTGCAGAACGCCCTCGACGCACCGCATGTGCGGATGCGATACCGGCATGTGCCCCGGCACGCCGAACGGAGACATGAACAACCCGCTCGTGCGGTAGGTGATGAACTGCGTGTGATCCCAGGCGGAGTCGAACGGCGGCCTCTGTCGCGGGTCGTCCTCGGCGCTGATAGAGAAGGTCGTCTCGCCTCGAGGACCGCTCGCCAGGAAGTCGTAACGGGCGAAGCCCGCATCCGAGCGTTCGACGGTGACCTCAAAATCGGCCAGCCAAGTGTCACGGTGCAAAGGTTTCTGCGCCGCGACGGCCAGAGGATGGCCGAGATAGCGCCCGATGAAGAACACGCCCTGGCGCCCGTTGTACTCAACGTAAATACGATAGGTCGACTCGTTGAAGGTGAGGTGCGGATATCTCAAGCCGGTGATCCGGAACCGGCGATTGCAGAAACAGCTCACCGAGACGAGGCAGTAGCGTCGTCCGGCGTCCTCGAACGTCTGAAGGCGAAGGTTCTCGGGAACGTGAGGCTCCACGCGAGCCGCCGGAACCTTGTGCGTAACGAGCGCAAAGTTTTCGATCTCGACGGAGAAACTCGTCAGCAGGTCCGGCATGGAAGGGAAGGTTACCGGCGAAGCTGAGGCCGGGTCAGCTTGCGTGAGCCAGCTAAAGTCGTGACCATCTTGTATGAGG
>JALZCA010000021.1 GCA_030863285.1 Actinomycetota bacterium
GTCTCGGTGTCGGCGCCCCCCGCGAAGACGCGCGCGGGCTCGCCCTCCGGCGTAGGGACGTACTTGCGATGCCAGAAGTCGTCGCGCTGCTTTACCAGCGGGATCTCGGCAAAGTTGTACTCGGGAGGCGGAGACGGCGTGGACCACTCGAGCGTGCGCCCATCCCAGGGGTCTCCGCCGGCCTCACGACCCCGACGCCGGCTCAAGGCAGCGTTGGCCATGAACACGAGGATGGACACGGCGATCGTGAACGCTCCGATGGTGGAGACGAAGTTCCAGCCCTCCCATCCGTAACCGTCCGGGTAGCTCTGGATGCGGCGAGGCATGCCCTGCAAGCCGAGGATGTGGAACGGCGCAAACGCGAGGTTGAAGCCGATGAACATGAGCCAGAAGTGGAGCTTGCCGAGGCGCTCGCCGAGCATCCGTCCGAAGGCCTTCGGCCACCAGTAGTAGAAACCCGAGAACAGCCCGAAGATCGCTCCGCCGAAGAGCACATAGTGGAAGTGGGCGACGACGTAGTAGGTGTCCTGCTGCTGCGCGTCGTGCGGGACGATCGAGTGCGTAACGCCCGAGAGCCCGCCGATGATGAACATCGCGATGAAGCCAATCGAGAACAGCATCGGCGTCGTGAACCTGATCGAGCCGCCCCACATCGTGCCCAGCCAGTTGAAGATCTTCACCCCGGTCGGAACCGCGATGAACATCGTCGACAACGCAAACGCCGAGTTCGCCACCGGACCGAGCCCGGTCGTGAACATGTGGTGCGCCCACACACCCCACCCCATGAAACCGATGGCGGCGCCGGCGAACACCAGCGCGCTGTAGCCGAACAATGGCTTGCGCGAGAACGTCGGCAACACGTCGGAGACGATCCCCATTGCCGGCAGGATCATGATGTACACCTCAGGATGGCCGAAGAGCCAGAAGAGGTGTTGCCACAGCAACGGGTCTCCTCCCGCGGCCGGATTGAAGAAGTTGGCGTCGTAGACACGGTCGAACATCAACTGGAACAAAGCGACCGCGATGATCGGCATCGCGAACAGCAACAGAAACGACGTGACGAGCGTCATCCAGACGAAGACGGGCAAACGCATCATCGTCATCCCGGGCGCGCGCATGTTGATGATGGTCACGATGAAGTTCACGGCCCCTGCGAGTGATGCGACACCCAGCATCTGCAGGCCGACCGAGTAATACGTCATCCCGTCGCCGGGCAGCGTGCGGTTGAGCGGCGCGTACCCGAACCACCCCCCGTCGGGCGCTCCGCCGAGGAAGAAGCTCGAGTACAAGAAGATGCCGCCCAGCAAGAACACCCAGTAGCTGAAAGCGTTGAGCCGCGGGAACGCAACGTCACGCGCTCCGATCATCAACGGGACCAGGTAGTTCATGATCCCGACTCCCATGGGCATGACCACGAGGAAGATCATCGTCACGCCGTGCATGGTGAAGAACTCGTTGTAGGTCTCGGCGTCGAGAAATTCTTGGTTCGGCGCGGCAAGTTGCGTGCGAATGGCGAGCGCTTCTAGACCGCCCAACAGGAAGAACACGAACGCAGTGACGACGTACATGATGCCGATCTTCTTGTGATCGACGGTCGTCACCCAGCTCCACCAGCCGGTCGTGGCGCGCGGGCGGCTGAAGAACCCGCGTCGCTCAGCTACTGCCGTGGCCATTGCGTCTCCCTCTGACTTATTCCAGCGTTTGCAGGTACGCGACCAGGTCGTTGATCTGATCGTCGGTCAGCCCAAGGTCGGGCATCGTCGCTCCGGGCTTGACCCCCGGTGGATCCTCGAGCCACCTCTTGAGGTTCTCGGTGTTGTTCTCGAATATCGCGCCCGCGAACGTTTCGCGCGACGCGAAGTGGGTCAGGTTCGGTCCCGCCGCCGGCTGTGGCGGGCCCCCCTCCTCGGTCAGGGTCGACTCGACGGCGTGGCAGGTGCTGCAGGCGTCTCCGTTAGCGAACTGACCGTTCTGCGCGCCCTGGGCAAAGAGCTCCGCGCCCTCGGCTGCATCGCCCGCAGCCGGTTCCTCGGCGGCCGACTTCTGCTCCTCGACCCACTCGTCGAACTCGTCCTGGGGCATCGCTATGACCTGCAACCGCATGTAAGCGTGGCCGATCCCGCAGAACTCCGTGCATTGGCCGACGTACGTGTCGGGTTCGTCTGCGTGAAGACGCATCGTCGTCGTCCGGCCCGGGATGATGTCCTGTTTTCCGGCCAGGCGCGGCGACCAGAACGAGTGGATTACCTCGTTGTCTCCGGTCACAAGGTCGGTCGTTGCGCCTTCCAGCGTGACGAACACGTCCTGGTCGACGGGGATGCGCATCTCGTTGGCGGTGACGAAGCCCTCGTCGAGATAGCGGTACTCCCACCAGAAGCGGTGGGCGACGACCTCGACGTTCATCCGGTCCTCGGGACGTGCCCCCAGCTCGGTGATGGTCCTGATCGTCGGCACTGCGATGCCGGCGAGGATGAGGGCCGGGATCGCGGTCAGGATCACCTCGACCTTCGTGTTGCCGTGGAACTGCTTGGCCTCGCGGCCCGGCTTGTGCCGGAACCTGATGATCGTGTAGACGAGGACGCCCTCCACGAGGAAGAACACCACCGTTGCGATCCAGAACGTCAGGTCCCAGAGGCGGTCGGCCTTCTGCGCCACGTCTCCGGCGGGATCGTTGATGTAGTCCTGCGGTGCCTCCGGTGCGCACGCCATGACGAAAAAGGCAAGCAGCGCGAGCGCCAGCAGCACTCGCATCCGAGGGGTTCGAGAACGTTTGTCGCGCCGGCCGCGCGAAAAAGACCTCAAGAGATCCTCTCCATTACGCCAGATGACGACGGCAATATAACTGACCATTGAGCGATTACCTTGTGAAAAATGGTGCCTCTCGAAGAGCTTCAGGAGTACTCGCGCGACGCCGGTCGGCGCCGCCTCGTCCCCTGGGCGCTCGCGGCAATCGGAGCCGCGGCCCTGCTCGTCTTCCTGCTGCAACCCTCCGAGGAAGCAGAGCAACCGAGAAGGCTCACCTCCTTCGAGCTCCCACTGCTCGACGGCGGCACCCTCTCGGACGACGACCTGCGCGGTCGCCCAGTCGTCCTCAATTTCTTTGCTTCCTGGTGCAAGCCGTGTCGCGAGGAGGCGCCCTTGCTCGAGAAGACCTATAGGGAATACGAGGAGGCGGGAGTCCAGTTCGTCGGCGTCGACGTGATGGACACCAAAGAAGATGTGCGGCGCTTCGTGAGGGAGTTCGGCATCACCTACCCGATCGTGACCGACTACGACCTCGTGTTGTCGGAACAACTTCGCACCGGATGGGCCTGGCCGCAGACGTACTTCCTCGACTCAGACCTCGTGGTCGCGGCCAGCGCCAGCGGCGAAGAGATCGCGGCCAGAGGGGACGCATCGACCCTGGGCGCAATCGAGGAGGCCGACCTACGGGCGGGAATCGAGTCGTTGCTCGAGGCGTCCGAGTGAGCGGAGCCCGAGAGCTAGGCGCGCCGGCGACGGGTGAGCCGCGCAGGTTTCCCGTGACCGTGCTGGGGATGATCTTGTTCGTCGCCGGCGAGGTCATGTTCTTCGGGGCGCTGTTCGCGGCCTATTTCACGTTGCGGGACCGGGCCGCCGAGTGGCCGCCGCCGGGGACGCCCGAGATCGACCTCGTCCTGCCCGCGATCCTCACGCTCGCGCTGCTGGCCTCGTCGTTCACCGCGCATCGCGCCGTTGGAGCCTTCAAGCAAGGCGATCGACGGCGACTGACGCGCTGGCTCTGGATCACGATCGCCCTCGGCTCGGTATTCCTGGCGGGCGAGGCGACCGAATGGGCCCGGCTCATTGGGGAGGACTTCACCGTTTCGACCAACACCTACGGGACCCTGTTCTTCAC
>JALZCA010000038.1 GCA_030863285.1 Actinomycetota bacterium
GGCGCAGCGAGACGGGACCGAAGACCCGGCCCCCGGCACAGGAAAAGAAAGAGGGCACCCGCGACGACTCGCCCGCCGACGAGGTCGAGGACTCCGTTCCCCTAAGAGGGGTCGCCGCGCGCATCGCGGAGAACATGGAGCGCTCGCTCGAGGTACCGACTGCGACCTCGGTGCGGTCGATGCCGGCGAAGCTGCTCGAGGAGAACCGGCGCATCGTCAACCGTTACCTCGCCAGCCGACGCGGCGGGAAGGTCTCGTTCACACACCTCATCGGCTGGGCGATCCTCAAGTCGCTCGAATCTCACCCCGCGATGAACTCGAGCTTCGCAGAGGTCGACGGAGAGCCTCGGGCGATCCATCACAAGCACGTCAACTTCGGCCTCGCGGTCGACGTCGAGCGAGGCGGCGGTCGCATCCTTCTCGTCCCGAACATCAAGAAGGCCGATCAGCTCGACTTCGCCGGGTTCTTTCAGGCCTACGAGGACCTCATCCGGCGAGTCCGAGCGAACGATCTGAAGCTCGAGGATTTCGCGGATACGACCGTCACGTTGACGAACCCGGGAACGGTCGGGACGTCCCAGTCGGTCCCGCGCCTCATGCCGGGCCAAGGGCTCATCGTCGGCACCGGCGCGATCACCCATCCGACCGAGTACGAGGCGGCCGACCCCAAGGTCCTGGCACAGCTCGGCGTGTCGAAGGTAATGACGATCACGAGCACTTACGACCACCGCGTCATCCAAGGGGCCGAGTCGGGCCAGTTCCTGTCGCTGATCCACGACCTGCTGCTCGGATCCGACCGCTTCTACGACGAGATCTTCTCGTCGCTCAAGATCCCTTACGAGCCCGCGCGCTGGAGCCGCGACCGCGCCGCCGACGACACCGACCAATACCTCGAGAAGCAGTCGCGCGTCATACAGCTCATCAACATGTATCGCGTGCGCGGCCATTTACTCGCGGAGCTCAACCCGATTGGGTGGGAGGTCTTGTCGCATGCAGAGCTAGACCTCTCGCACTACGGCTTGACAGTCTGGGATCTCGATCGGGACTTCGTTACCGACGGCCTCCCCGGCCCCCGCAAACAGCCGCTCCGCCAGATCATCGACACCCTGCGCGATGCGTACTGCCGCACGGTCGGTGTCGAGTACATGCACATGTCGGACCCGACGGAGAAACGCTGGATCCAGCAGCGCGTCGAGCCCGGTCCCACCGATCTCACGACCGACGACAAGAAGCACATCCTTTCTCGGCTCAACGCAGCCGAGTCCTTCGAGCGTTTCCTGCACTCGAAGTTCACCGGGCACCGCCGCTATTCGGTCGAGGGGGCCGACAGCCTCATCCCGATGCTCGACGCGCTGCTCGAGCAAGCCGCAGGCGACGGCATGGTCGAGTCGGTCCTAGGAATGGCGCACCGCGGGCGACTCAACGTCCTCGCCAACATCGTGGGCAAGCCGATGGCCGAGATCTTCCGCGAGTTCGAGGGCGACATCGACCCCGACACGGTGCAGGGCTCGGGTGACGTGAAGTACCACCTCGGCATGACCGGTCGGTTCACATCGCGCTTCGGCGACGAGCTAGCGGTCGTGTTGTCGTCCAACGCGTCGCATCTCGAGTCCAACGACCCGGTCGTCGAGGGCATGGCGCGCGCGAAGCAGGACGTGCTCGGCGAGGAGGGCGACGAGCGAGTCCTCCCGCTGCTCATCCACGGCGACGCCGCGTTCGCGGGCCAGGGCATCGTCGCCGAGACGATGAACATGTCGCAGCTCGCCGGCTATCGCACCGGCGGCACCGTCCACGTCGTCGTCAACAACAACATCGGGTTCACCACCTCGCCGGCGGAGGCGCGGTCGAGCACCTATGCGACCGACATCGCAAAGATGGTCCAGGCCCCCATCATTCACGTCAACGGCGATGACCCCGAGTCGTGCGTTCGCATCGCGCGCCTCGCGTACGAGTTCCGGCGGCAGTTCAAGAAGGACGTGGTCATCGACCTCGTCTGTTACCGGCGTCACGGTCACCAAGAGGTCGACGACCCTTCGTTCACTCAGCCGCTGATGTACCAGAAGATCGAGGAGCGTCGCTCGGTGCGAAAGCTCTACACGGAGTCGCTCGTCAACCGCGGAGAGTTGACCGTCGAAGAGGCCGAGGCGATGCTCGATGACTTCCAGCGCCGTCTCCAGTCGGCTTTCGAAGAGACGAAGGAGACGGGACGCGACGGGATGGGCGTCATCCCCGTTCCCAAGCCGATCGCCGACGTACCCATTTGCGACACGCGCGTCCCTCGCGAGCGCGTGGAGCACATCCACGAGGTACTGACGAGGGTTCCGGAAGGCTTCAATCCCCACCCGAAGATCAAGAAGATGCTCGAGAAGCGCAAAGGTCTACTCGACAACGACGCGATCGACTGGGCGCACGCCGAGGCCCTCGCCTTCGGATCGCTTCTTCTCGAGGGCTTCACCGTGAGGTTGTCGGGACAGGACTCGCGCCGCGGCACGTTCAGCCAGCGTCACTCGATGCTCGTCGACTACGACACCGAGGACGAGTACATCTTCCTCAATCATTTGTCCGACGACCAGCCGCGCTTCATGGCGTACGACTCATTGCTGTCGGAGCTTGCCGTCCTCGGTTTCGAGTACGGGTACTCGGTGGCGAATGGAGATGCCCTCGTGTGCTGGGAGGCGCAGTTCGGTGACTTCGTGAACGGCGGACAGGTGATCATCGACCAGTACGTAGTGGCCGGCGAGGACAAGTGGGGTCAACTCAGCGGACTCGTCATGTTGCTCCCGCACGGCTTCGAGGGCCAGGGGCCCGAACACTCCAGCGCGCGGATCGAGCGCTTCCTCACCCTCAGCGCGGAAGAGAGCATCCAGGTCGCGCAGCCGACGACTCCGGCACAGTACTTCCATCTCTTGCGGCGGCAGATGCATCGCTCGATCCGCAAGCCGTTGGTCATCTTTACGCCGAAGTCGCTGCTTCGGCATCCCGACGTCAAGAGCGCCGTTCCGGAGCTGACCGATGGCGGATTCCACGAGGTCCTCGACGATCCCACGATGGCCGAGCGCGAAGACGTCAAGCGGATCCTGTTGTGCAGCGGCAAGATCGCCTACACCCTACGCGAGGGGCGCGACGAGGCCAAGGCTCCCGCAGCAATCGTGAGGCTCGAGCAGATGTACCCCTTCCAGACCGAGCAGTTGCTGGAGATCTTCGAGCGCTACCCCAACGCAACCGATCTTCGATGGGTGCAAGACGAGCCCGAGAACATGGGCCCGTGGAGCTTCGTTCAGGCGCGCCTGCTCGACAAGCTTCCGGAACGCCTCGAGTTGTCGCACGTCGCGCGGCCGGAGAGCGCGAGTCCCGCGACCGGTAGCCCGAAGCTCCACGAACAGGAGCAGAAGACTCTTCTGAAGCGCGCCTTCGAGGGTCTCTAGGTCACTCGCTATTGCGGCGCACGAGCCAGCAAGCCCTCGGCGCGCGCCGCGTGGATCGTCTCGGCGAGCGTCTCGAGCGCGTCGTAAGCGGGCTCCCAGCCCAATTTCTCACGCGCCTTCGTGCAGTCCATCAGCACGGGGACCCTTATCGCGTTGAGCCACGATGCTTGAGCCGGTAGCAGAGGCATCCGCGACACGACGTTGAGCGTTGCATCGACCGCGAGTTCGGGGATCGGCAGCGCATACCACCCGAGCGCGTGCGCCAGATCGCTGAGCGTGATCTCGCCGTCACCGGCGAGGTTGTAGACGCCCGGCTCTCCCTTGCCGAGCACGGCCGCGGTAAGAGCTTCTGCGACGTCGTCTTCGTGCACGAGCTGGAAGGGCACGCCCGGGTCGGGGATGAGCGGGCGCAGCAACGGCAGCGATTGCACGACCTTGCGGGCCGCGGCCGGCAATTTGTCGGCGATCTGCACGTAGGGGATCTTTTCGATGAGGCTCAGCGCGGTGGGCCCGGCCACGATGCACGGTCGGAAGACGTAGAGGTCCGTGGACGATCCCGCCGCCATAGTCTCGAGACGCGTCTCGAGCTCGGCCTTCTGCGCGGAGTAGTAATGCTCTTCGGTGCCCCGCGGCGGAACGTCTTCCGTCAGCAGCTCGGGATTGTCCTCGTGGAAACCGTAGGCCGCTACCGACGACGTGTACACAAGCCGTTGCGCCCCCGCGTCGAGTGCCGCCTGGAAGACGTTCTCGCACCCCTTGAGGTTGACGCGGGTTGTTTCCTCGCGCGACCCAAAGATGAGAAAAGCGAGATGAACGACGACGTCGGTCCCCTCGACGAGGGTCTCGACGTCGTGCCTATTCGTAACGTCGCCCTGGCGGTACTCGACTTTGTCGAGCCCACTCGCCTCGGGATCGAAGGGTCGCCGGGCCATCCCGAGCACCCGCTCGACCTTGGGCTCGCGGTCGAGTCGACGCAACAGCGCCCGCCCGATATCTCCGGTGGGGCCGGTAACGGCGACCGTCAGTCCGCCACTATTCGCCCGTGCCATCGAGCGATCTTAAGTGTTGAAGCGATTAGCGTTTCCGCTGCGCTGCGATGACTTCGAGATTGCGCGTCACGTCGTGCACGTGGTGGATCGGATCGTGGATGAGATAGCGGGCAAACGACTCGATGGTGAAGACCGCCCCGTCGCTGCGCCGTCCTCGCCTCTCCCAATCGGACGGGGCCAAGCCGTCGAAGGCGCCGGCCAGTCGATCGGCCGACGCGCGCAGCGAAGCGGCGACCTCGCCGGGATCTTGCCGGTGGTATGCGTTCTCGACGGCGGCCGCGTCTTGATCCCAGTTGGGAAAGAGCGGGTCGTCCTGTTCGAGCATCAACTGGAGACGCTCGAAGTACAGGATGAAGACGTCTCGCACGTGACAGCCGTACTCGAGGCCCGACCAGACGTCGTCGCGCGGCCTGCGCCAAGCGTCGGGATGCGCCAGCAGCGTCTGCCACGTCGTCGCGTTTTCTCTGATCATGGTTCCCACCTCTGCGCGCGCAAACGCCCGCACATCGAACCCGCACTCGGGACAAGCGCGCTCGAGTACCCAGGTCCAGTCCTTGGTGTCGGGGGTGATCGGCATAGGCAGACCGTAGATGATCTCGGGTGCCCGGCGGTGTGCGACGTCGATTGGGTCCCCGGTTCCGGCGTCTACGATGACCGCCATGGCCGACCTTGCCAAGATCCGCGCCGACCTCGAGCGCGAACATGCCGACCTCGATGCAATCGTCTCTTCTCTCGATGAGGATGCGTGGGCGACTCCGACTCCGGCCGAGGGGTGGGACGTGCGAGATCAGGTCGGTCACCTCGCGTTCTTCGACGAGCAAGCGACTTTCGCGATACGCGATCCGGAAGGGTTCTCGGCTCGTCTCCAAGAGATCGCCGCCGACGTCGGGGCTTTCTTGGACGATTCGGTGGCCAAGGGACGCGCCTTGCCGGGTAACGAGGTGCTGGGCTGGTGGCGCGGAGCTCGTCGCGAGATGATGCTGGCGTTCGAGGACGTCGATGCCGATCGGCGCATAGCGTGGTACGGCCCGCCCATGAAGCCGGCGTCGTTCATGTCGGCTCGCCTCATGGAGACGTGGGCGCACGCGCAAGACGTGGCCGACGCGCTCGGCCTCGAGCGTACGCCGACGTCGAACCTGCGCCACGTGGCGCACATCGCCGTTCTCGCGCGACCGTTCAGTTACACCAACAACGGGCTTTCGGTGCCCTCGGAGCCGGTGTACGTCGAGTTGCGCGCTCCAGACGGGAGCAACTGGGTCTGGGGTGAGGAGGCGCCGAACAGCGTGCGGGGCGACGCCCTCGATTTCTGCCTGGTCGCGACGCGACGCCGTCACCTCGAGGACACCCGACTCGAGGTACGCGGCGACCGCGCGCGCGAATGGATGTCGATAGCCCAGACCTACGCGGGCCCTCCGGGATCCGGTCGACAACCGGGACAGTTTGCGAAACGGGGGACATCCTGAGCGACGCGATCGAGTGGGGTTGCTTTGTCGCGGGACTACTGCTGACGCTTTATACGTGGAGCAGCGTGCTGCGCTCGCTGGTCGTCCCGCGCGGTCTCACGTCCGCCGTCGCAAATGGCGTGGCGCGCATCACTCGCAAGATGTTCTTGTTCGTTGCGAATCGCTTCCAGACCTACGAGGCGAAGGATCACATCATCGCCCTGCAGGGACCGTTGTTCCTGATCCTGCTTTTGTCGACGTGGTTACTGCTGTTCGTAGTCGGTTTCGCCCTGATGTTCGTGCGCGTGATCGAAGAGGGTTTCGGTCAGGCGCTCCTAGAGGCCGGCTCTTCGATGTTCACGTTGGGGTTCGAGGCCAGCCGGACGACGGGATCGAACATCATCGACTTCCTCGCTGCGGCGACGGGCCTCGTCGTGGTTGCGCTCCTTATCGCGTATCTGCCGACGCTCTACGCCGCGTTCAACCGGCGCGAGACGCTCGTCACCATGCTTCAAAGTCGCGCCGGCGCCCCCGCCTGGGGGCCGGAGATCCTTGCCCGACATCATCAAGTGGGTCTCACCAGCGACCTCCCCCGTCTGTATTCGGAATGGGAGCGCTGGGCCGCCGACGTCGCCGAGAGTCACACGAACTATCCGGTGTTGGTCTTCTTCCGGGCTCCGCATCCGCTTCGCTCGTGGATCATCGCCTTGCTCGCGGTGTTGGACGCCGCCGCCTTGCAACTTGCTCTTGCGCCGAGCACGACGCCAAACGAGGCGCGCCTGTGTCTGCGAATGGGCTTCAGTTGCCTTCGCTACATCGCGGACCTGCTGCGCATCCCATACGACCCAGATCCTCTACCCACCGACCCCATCGAACTCGAGCTCGAGGACTTCGAGGCCGCGGTCGAGCGTCTCGAGGACGTCGGCTTTCCCATCGAGCGTTCGCCGGACGAGGCGTGGCCTGACTTCAAAGGATGGCGCGTCAACTACGAGTCGCTTGCTTACGCACTCGCCAACCTGACGGTCGCGCCGCCGGGTCCCTGGTCGGGCCACCGCGACCACCTTCCGGATATGGCGATCGTTCCACAACGTCCGGCGAACCGGAACCCGGAGAACCCAACCGCCGACGGTCGGCCAAAGACCGAGCGCTTCGGATGGCATGCGTGAGGATACGCACGACTAGCATGCGCGTATGGCAATAGACCGCGACCTCGCGCTCGAACGCGTGCTCGACGGCGGCGACGAATGGCAATCGTGGCGCGCGCTGCGTCTGTCGGGCGAGGACGCCGGGGACGCGCCCCGCATTCCCTACCAGGACGAAGAGGGCGCGTTCATCGGTCCGAGCGGTCGTCCTTCTCCCGGCGCGACCGGCGAGGGGCTCTGTCACTTGCGCATCATCGGTCTCAAGGACTCGGCCGCGAGCGCGATCGCCGCCGACTGGCTCATGGACAACAAGACCCCGGCAGAGGCGTGGCTCGATGCACCCGACGACGTTCCGGGTGAGCTCGACAGCCCCGGAGGAAGCCGGGTCTGGGCCACCGCCTCCGCGTCGTGCGGCATGTTCGCGGTCGATCGCCATCCCGGTCACCGCGCGATGGACCTGTTGCGCGGCGAGGCAGACATGGAGGGACGTTTCACCGGCGGCGCCTACCCCACCTTCGCCGCGGCCGGCGTCTACTGGCGGGCCGAGGGACCAAAGACCGAGATGGCGGAGTGGGCGCTTCGCTGGGCGCGGGAGTGGCAGGAGGACTGGTGGGGGCCGTGGGAACGGGCTACCGCGCTCACGTTCTGGGCCGCCTCAGATATCCCTCCCGATCACCCCTCGGTCGACGAGTTCGTCGACGACCTGCGCGCGGATGCCGCCCCCGAGGGATGGACGGACGATCTTGGTCTGACGGTGCGGGCCCTCGAGGTCATCGCCGCTTTCGAGACCCGCCGCTGAGGTGTCCCGTCCGTCGGGGGCCCAGCCCGACCTGCTGATCCCACTGCGAGGTGGGGGCGGCGAGCGCGTGGATCTCGTGCGAACTTTCATGTCGCACGGAATGGCGTCGCTACCACCATTCGAGGTCGACGAGTCGCGGCGGGTTCTGCGCGCAACCGTTCCTTTGAGGCGGGGGAAGCCTCGTACGGTTCGCGTCGAGCCGCGCGGAGCAAAAGCCGCCGTGTACATCGCGGGCGGTCGGGTGACCGCCACCGCTCGGGCCGAGGTGGAGCGTGGCGTACGACACATCCTTGCTCTCGATCGCGACCTTTCCGGTTTCTACGCAGTTGCGGCCGAGGATCCCGATCTCTCGTGGGCTACCGCCGGGGCCGGACGCATGATCCGCAGCGCCACGGTGTTCGAGGAGATCGTCAAGACGATCTGCACGACGAACTGCTCGTGGGCTTTGACGACGAAGATGATCAATGCACTGGTCGAGCACCTCGGCGAGCGCGCCGTCGGTGCTCCGCCGACGGGCGCGGCGGGACGGACGTTTCCGTCACCCGAGGCGATGGCGGCCGCCACTCCGGACTTCTACCGCGACGTCGTGCGCGCGGGTTACCGCGGCCCGTACTTCATAGCGTTGGCCTCGTCGGTCGCGTCGGGCGAGCTGGACGTCGAAGCTTGGGGATCGGCAAGCCCGGACGACCTCCCCGACGACGAGCTGGAGGCGCGCCTTCAGGCCCTACCGGGAGTAGGTCCATATGCGGCGGCCCACATCATGTTGATGCTCGGGCGCTACTCGCGCTTGATCCTCGATTCGTGGACGCGGCCTACGTTCGCGCGCGTCGCGGGGATGAAGAGCGCGAAGGATTCGACCATCTTGCGGCGGTTCCGCCGTTACGGCCCCTACGCGGGCCTCGCGTTCTGGCTCTATCTGACGCGCGACTGGGTGCCGGAGCCGGTCTGAGGGAGTACCGGCCGGCGGTCGAAGTAGAGGCACGCGGCACCTACCCCGATCAGCACGGCCGCGAGATAGACGAACGCGCCTAACCCCTCGGGCCCGGTGGCGGGAAGGTTCTCTTCGTCGTCGGTTGCATCGGTCGGGGTCGTCGGGTCGTCACCGTCGTCTCCGCCGTCTCCGCCGTCACCGTTGCCACCGCCGTTGCCGTCGCCATCGGCTTGCGCCACGGTTACGGCTCCGACCATGCCGTCGGCCTCGTGGTATTCGCACACGTAACTGAAGTCACCGGCTTGATCGAACGTGTAGCTGAAGCTCTGACCCGGATCGAGGTTGCCGGAGTCGAATGACCCATCGGACGCGGTAACTGTGTGCGGCGCGTCGCCGTCGTTCGTCCACGTGACGGTCGTGCCGGCCTCGACGTCCAACTGCGCCGGGTCGAACTCGTTGTCGATCGCCGAAACCGCTGCTTCTTGCGCCCACGCGGCGGCCGGGGCGAGCGCCACCACGCCCGTCGCTATCAGGAGCAGGCCGATCCTTGCCTTCATCCGCATAGGGCGAAATCCTCGCACCTTTCGCGCCTTAGGCGCGCCCGCGGCGCTCGTGAAGCCGTCAGGCCCCGTTGCCGACGGGTCGAGAGCGTCGTGACCTGCCCTTTTGCACCGATTTGCCCGCAAATTGATCGGCCCCCGCCGGACCCACTATGGTGGTGGCATGCCCCCGAGCAAGAAAAGAAGTCCTTTGCGCGTCGTGGGAGCGGCCGTGGCCGCTTCGCTCGTTCTCGTCTCTACCGCCGCGCTCGGGACGTCGCAGGCGGCCCCTGGATCTGACGAGCTGACAACCGCCAAAGAAGAGCTCGCCGCCCTCGAGGCCGAGTTCTCCTCGGTCACCGATCGCATCGAAGCGCTGCGCGAGCGCATCGTGTCGCTCGAGACCGACATCAACCACACCGAGAAGACGGTGCGAACGCTCGCACGCCGGATGATCCAACAGCAGGAAGAAGCCCTGTTGGTCGCAGAGGAGCTCTACAAGGGCGGCACCGCGTCCGGCTTCGAGGCGGTGTTGTCGTCGAAGACGCTCGCGGACCTCGACGCACAGCTCGCTTATCTGGAGTCGTCGGAGGAATCTCGCAACGAGGTGTTCGAACGGCTCGCCGTCGACAGGGCAGAGCTCGAGGAGCGTCTGGATGAGATGGACGCGGCGCGCGCCGAAGCGGCCGAAGCCCAAGCCGAGCTCGCAGACCTGCAGGCCGAGGTCGAGTCGAGTCTCGCGTCGCAGCGTGATGAGATCGCAGAGATCGAGGCCGCGATCGAGGAGGCCGCCGAGCGCCGCGAGGCAGCCCTTGCCGCGGCCGAGGCCGAGGCAGCCGCCGAAGAAGCAGAAGAGGCCGCGTCGCAGCCACCTCCTTCGCCTCCGGTCGCCCCGCCGCCTCCGCCGCCGAGCGGCGGCTACACCGCCGACTGGGACGCGATCGCCCAGTGCGAGTCCGGGGGCAACTGGCACATCAACTCGACTTACGACGGGGGGCTTCAGTTCCACCCCGACACGTGGCTTGCGTACGGCGGTGGGCGCTACGCCCGCTACGCCTATCAAGCCACCCGCGAGGAGCAGATCGCCATCGCGGAGAGGGTGCTCGCGGGGCAGGGCCCGGGCGCCTGGCCGAACTGTTTCGTCTGGGCGTAGTCGACCTTTACGAAGGCCCGAACGCAAAGAGCTCGTAGTGAATCCGGTTCGCGACGACTCCCTTCGCGCGCAACTGTGACGTCAGGGCGTCGATCATCACCGGCGGCCCGCAAATGAACAGGTCCTTGCCTTCGAGGCCCTGCGCGGTCGTCTCGATGTAGTCCGCGCTGAGGTGGCCGAGCCGGTCCTCGGGGAACGCGATCACCCGTAGGCCGGGGATCTCGTCGCTCAGTGCCAGCAACTCGTCAAAGAAGTAGGC
>JALZCA010000044.1 GCA_030863285.1 Actinomycetota bacterium
ACCCGCGGCCGCGACGTCTGAATGATCGAGTGGTTCGCGCGATAGCCCTGCGGCTGCATTCGTGACGACCGAGATCCCCAGGACGTTCATACCGAGATAACGGGCCTGAATGGCTTCGAGGACGGTAGACATCCCGACGAGGTCGGCTCCCATCGCCGCGAGCATGCGGATCTCTGCAGGGGTTTCGTAGGTCGGCCCCGCGACGCCCGCATAAACGCCCTCCTGCAGGTCCGGATCGACCGCGCGCGCGATCTGTCGCAGGTCCGGATCGTAAGCGCGCGACAAGTCCAAGAAGCGGGGGCCGCGGGCATCGTGGGGGCCGCGCTGCGGGTTCACGCCGGTCAGGTTGATGTGGTCCGAGATGAGACACGGCGCCCCGAGCTCGATCGACGGGTTCACCGCACCGGCCGCGTTGGTCACAACGATCGTTTCGCAGCCCGCGCGCGCCGCGATCTCGATGGGTTCCACGACTGTAGTCACGTCGTGTCCCTCGTAGAGGTGGACTCGACCGGCGAAGACGAGCGTTGCTACACGCTCGATGTTTCCCCAGTAGATCGCGCCCTCGTGTCCGGTCACGCGCGCGGGAGCCAGGCCTTCGACATCACCAAATGAGAGGCCCCCCTCAGGAGCGAGGCTGCGCGCGAGATCGCTGAGCCCGGAACCGAGGACGATCGCGACGCGGAAGCGGCGACCGCCGGTGACGGCCTCGAGCGAAGTCACGTCGTGATCCTCTCGATGACGGCGGGTTCGGGCGCGCGACCTCCATCGCCTATCTCGATCGCGCCGCGGAGTGCCTCGAGCGCAGAGTCGAAGCGGTCGACGGCGTTCGTCCGCAGCTCGAGGATGGGTTCGCCTCCCTCGACGATGTGGCCCGGCTTCTTCAGACAGACGATCCCGGCGGCGTGATCGACGGGATCCTCCTTCCGCGCCCGTCCCGCACCGAGCCGCCAGGCGGCGATTCCGACCTTGCGCGCATCCATCTCCTCGATCACGCCCCCTGCGTGGGCCTCGACCAAACGCCGTTCCGATGTCTGAGGTAGGGGGGCTTCGAGGTCTCCGCCCTGAGCGCGCACCATCGCCTCGAATGCTGCCAGCGCGCGGCCGTCTTGCAGCGTGGCCGCCGCATCTTCCTCGATACCGACGAGTCGCAACATCTCGCGCGCGAGCTCGAGAGTGACCTCGATGAGATCAGCCGGCCCCCCTCCTCGCAGCACCTCGAGCGTTTCCTCGACCTCCACCGCGTTGCCGATCGTCTTGCCGAGCGGAACGTCCATGCGCGTAAGCAGAGCTGTTGTCTCGACATTGTGAGCCCGGCCCAGCCTCACCATGGTGCGCGCGAGCTCGCGCGCTTGGTCGATGTCGGGCAGGAACGCGCCGGATCCGACCTTTACGTCGAGGACGAGAGCCGAGGTGCCTTCCGCGATCTTCTTGGACATGATCGAGGACGCGATCAACGGGATTGATTCCACGGTGCCGGTCACGTCGCGAAGCGCGTAGAGCTTGCGATCGGCCGGCGCGAGGTCTTCGCCCGCCGCACATATGACGCAGCCGACTTCCTGCAGGACCTCGAGCATGCGACGGCGTCCGAGGTCAACTTCGAACCCCGGTATCGCCTCGAGCTTGTCGAGCGTCCCGCCGGTGTGACCGAGGCCGCGCCCCGACAGCATCGGGTCTGCGGCCCCGCATGCGGCGATCATCGGCGCCAGGATGAGAGACACCTTGTCGCCGACGCCTCCCGTGCTGTGCTTGTCTACCGTCGGGCGCGCCACCGACGACAGATCCAGCCGTGTCCCGGATTCGATCATCGCCGCGGTCCATGCGGTGAGCTCCGCCGGGGTCATCCCTCGCCACACGACCGCCATCAGGAAGGCCGACGCCTGCTCGTCTGCAATTTCGCCGCGCGTGTAGGCGTCGACGAACCACTTGATCTGAGCGTCTGTCAGCGCGCCCCCATCCCGCTTGGTCTTGATGAGGTCGACGGCGGCGAACTCGCTCACTATGTCGGGCGTCGCCGCGCATGGAGGTCCGTAGCGGAGAACGCGTCGGGAAGAATGGTCTCGAGTCTTCGTGGACCCGAGCGATCGTCGACGAGCAAGTCCGGACCTCCGGCTTCGAGAAGGAGCTGCCTGCAGCGCCCGCACGGGAGCAACGGGTCGCCCGCGGCATCGACGATCGCCACCGCGACGAGGCGCTCGCCGCCGGAGGCGTGCAGGTTCGACACGAGGCCGCACTCGGCGCACAACGTGAGTCCGTATGACGCGTTCTCGACGTTGCACGCCACGATGACGTTGCCGTCGGACGTGAGACCCGCCGCCCCGACCGGGAAGTTCGAGTAGGGAACGTAGGCTCGTCGGGACACCGCGACGGCGTGCTCTCTCAATGTCGTCCAGTCGATCTCGTCCATACGAATCCTCAGGTCGTGGCTCCGGCTTCGTAGGCTTTGCCCGCCGCCTCGGGCGGATTGACACGACCGACGAAGCCCGCGATCGCGATGATCGTCACCACGTAGGGGATCATGCGGATGAACTCCTCGGGTAGCAGCGAGATGACCGGCGCGTCGTTCAAGCGCAAAGGGATCGCCTGCGCGATGCCGAATAAGAGCGACCCGACCATGACCCGCAACGGCGTCCAGTTCCCGAGGATCAGCGCCGCGAGCGCGATGAAGCCCAGTCCCTGAGTCTGTCCTTCACGGTAGAGCCCATTGATCTCGA
The DNA here is from genome assembly GCA_030863285.1 of Actinomycetota bacterium. Next base: position 2,712 of record JALZCA010000044.1, read on the forward strand.
TCGCCAGGAACGCGCCCGCGAACCCTCCGAACGCTCCCGACAGCGCGACGCCCGCATAGCGGAGCGGGGCGATGCGAACGCCAAGTGTGCGTGCCGCATCGGGATTCTCGCCGGCCGAACGCAATCTCAGGCCGAAGCGCGTGCGGTTGAGCATGAACAACACCGGGATCGATATGAGGAACGCGAACGGCACCACCGGCGACATGTCCTCGAACGCACGCCCCAGCCCAAACGGTATGGATTCCAGAACGGGGACGTCGATCGTCGCGAAGTCGGGAACGCCCGGATCCGATTGCGTCGCCTGATCGAAGAAGATCTGTCCGAGAAAACGGGCGAGACCGGCAGCGATCAGGTTGATCACGACTCCCGAAACGATGTGATCGACCCGGAACGTCACCGTCGCGAGCGCGTGCAGGAGCGAGAAGATCAATCCCGCGACGGCCCCGATGAACAGTCCCGCCGCCGGACCCATCTCGATCGTCCCCCAGGCCCCCATGACGGTCCCGACGATCATGATTCCTTCGAGGCCGATGTTGACGATTCCGGAGCGCTCACTGAAGAGCCCTCCGATCGCCGTCAGGTAGATGATCGTGAAGTAGCGCAGACCCAGGGCGATCGCGGCGCCGACGTCGACCAGGTCCATCAACCGCCGTCCTCGGTAGCGGCCTCACGACGACGACGTCGATTCACTGCGCGGCTGACCAGTTCGTAAGCGACGACAACCGACAGGATGAGTACGCCCTGCAAGATGATCAGGACTTCGGTAGGTAGCTCAGACGTAATGGCGACGCCGTCTTGGCCGCGCGTCAACATGCCGATGAGGATCGCTGCGAGCGGCACGCCGGCGGGGTGGTTGCGACCGAGGAAAGCCACCGCTATCCCCGCGAAACCAAGACCTGCTTCGTAGTTCGACGCGAGAAAACCGCGGTCTCCCAACAGGTGGTTTAGCCCGACGAAGCCGGCAAGCGCCCCCGAGATCAGAAAGATCTTTATCTGCGCCGCGCCAATCGAGATGCCTCCCGCCTCGGCTGCGCCGGGAGACGAGCCCACGGCCCGAGTCTCGAACCCGAGACGGGTGCGAAACAAAAGGAACCACACTGCGACGCAGGCCAGCAGCGCGAGGGGGAACAGCCATGTGAGGTGAACCGATCCAGGCACCTGCTCCTCGAAACCGAGCGAGGACGCCAGGTTCGGAACCAGAGCCTTGCTCGAGAAGATGTCGGTCCGGAGATCGACGAGTCTGCGCTCGGTGCTTCGCAGGGGATTGAGGATCGCCCACGCTACGAGGCTGACCGCGATGCCGTTCATCATGATCGTCGTCACAACCTCGTGCGCGCCGGTCTTGACCTTGAGGACGGCGGGGACCGCGGACCATACGACTCCGCCCGCGACCGCGCTCAGGATGACGATGGGTAGCAGGAGGACTGCGGGAAGGAAGTCAAGTCCGACCGCGGCTGCGGCGGCCGTCATCATGCCGACGATGTATTGCCCCTCGGTCCCGATGTTGAACATGCCCGCCTTGAACGCAACCGCGACCGACAGCCCCGAGAAGATCAATGGAGTGGCGTTTTCGAGAACCTGCGCGAAGTCTTGCGGACGGGACGTCGAAAAGCGCCACACGGTCATGTAGACGTCGAGCGGGTTCTCGTTGTAGGCGATGATGATGATGCTTCCGAGGACCCCGGCGAACGCAAACGCGCCGAGGAGCGCAAGCAGCTGCGCACCGAGAGCGTCGATCCAGGGGGGCCGTGCCTTCGGCGCGCGCGTCGCAGCAGTCGCCATCAACCCGCCTTCTTCTCGCTCTGTCCGGTCATGCCCATCCCGAGTCGCTCCGGCGGCGCGTCGGGTGTGTACTCACCGGTTATCCGGCCCTCGTACAGCGTCACGATCCGATCCGAGAGTTCGTAGATCTCGTCAAGCTCGGCGGAGATGAGCAGCACCGCGCGGCCCTCTTCTTTCTGCTCGAGGATCTGCTTCCACACGAACTCGATCGCGCCGACGTCGAGCCCGCGCGTCGGTTGGTGCGCGATTAGAAGCTGTGGATCGCCCTCGAGCTCGCGCGCGAGGATCAACTTCTGCTGGTTACCGCCGGACAGCGTCGACGCTCCCGCGGTGATGCCGCGCGCTCGTACATCGAACGCTTTGAGCAGTCGCGCTGCCCTCTCCTTGATCTTCTTGATCGTGAGAGCACCGAATCTCCCGGAGTAGTCGGACTCGCGCTGATGGCCTAGAACCGTGTTCTCCCAGACCGGCATGTCCAACACGAGACCGCGCTCGTGGCGGTCTTCGGGGACGAACGCCATCCCCGCGCGGCGTCGCTCCGCGGCCGACGCCCTCGTGACTTCGGTGTTATCGAGGAATATGTGGCCGGCCGAGGCCTCGCGCAACCCGATGATGGCTTCCGCGAGCTCGCGCTGCCCATTTCCCTCGACGCCGGCGACGCCGAGGATCTCGCCGCCCCGTATCTCGAGGTCTATATCGTGGAGCCGATCGTCGACCGAGAGGTTGTCGACCCGCAGGATGGGCTTACCCTGCTGCACCTGCGGCTTCTCGAGACGGAACAGCACCGGCCGTCCCACCATCATCTCGGCTAGCTCCGCTTTCGAGGTCTGATCGGGGCGTGTCTCCCCGACCACGTGGCCCCGTCGAAGGACGGTGATGCGATCGGCGATGTCGAGGACTTCGTCGAGTTTGTGGCTGATGAACACGATCGTCTTCCCGCGGTCGCGCAACTCGCGCAGGTTGCGGAACAACTCTCGTGCTTCTGGAGGCGTCAGCACGGCCGTCGGCTCGTCCAGGATAAGAAGGTCGATGCCGCGGTAGAGCGCCTTCAGGATCTCGACGCGCTGCTCCTCGCCCACCGAGAGCTCGTCGATGCGCTTGGCCGGGTCGATCGAGAACCCGTAGGTTGCCGCGAGATCGCGGACCTTCTGGGTCGCGCTATCGAGGTCGAGCAGCGGTCCTCCCTCGGCCCCCAGAACAATGTTCTCGGTAACCGTGAAGCGATCGACCAGAACGAAGTGTTGGTGCACCATCCCGATCCCGAGCGCAAGCGCCGCCCGCGGGCTGTTGATGCGTTCCTCGCGGCCGCGCACGACAATGCGTCCCTCGTCGGGCGGATAGAGCCCGTAGAGAACGTTCATCAAGGTTGATTTGCCCGCGCCGTTCTCACCTACGAGCGCGTGGATCTCGCCGGTGTGGAGCACCAGGTCCACCGACGCGTTCGCGATGACGCCCGGGAAGCGCTTGGTTATGCCCTCGAGCTCGACGAGAGGAGCACGCTGGGGTGCTCCTCCGTCGTCGCTCTTGCTCACCTAGACCAGGTGTTGTGCTCGACCTCTAGCTCTGGGGCTCGGTCGGAACCTTGATGTCGCCGTTGATGATGTCCTGCTTGAACTGATCGAGCTGATCCTGGATGTCCTGCGAGAGCAGTTCGGGGTTGTCGTTGTACTGGTTGACCGCGTAGTCGACGCCCTCTTCTTTGAGGCCGAAGACCTGGAAGCCGGTGGTGAACTCACCCTCGCTCACCTGCTTGATTGTGTCGTAGACCGCGGTGTCGACCCGCTTGAGCATCGAGGTCAGGATGAGCTCACGCTGCTCGGGGCTCGCGGTAAGGGATTGGTCCGAGTCGACGCCGATCGCCAGTGCGTCCGCCTCGACGGCGGCCTTGAACAACCCGGCCCCCGACGCGCCCGCCGCGTGATAGATCACGTCGGCCCCGGCGTCGTACATCTTCGCCGACAGGGCCTCACCCTTGGTGGGGTCGTTGAACGCTGCGGTGTTGTCGCCGATGTACTCGACCAAGACCTCGATGTTCGGATCTACCTCCTGGGCGCCGGCGACGTAGCCCGCCTCGAACTTCTCGATGAGACCGGTCCCCTCCTGTCCGCCGAGAAATCCGATCGTTCCTGCTTCGGACTTCATGGCCGCGGCCGCACCGACGAGGAACGATCCCTCCTCCTCTTTGAAGCCGAGGTTCGTGACGTTGTCGGCCTCCTCCGCGAAGCCGTCGACCACCGCGTACTTGACGTCGGGGAAGTCCTTTGCGGTCTGGTTGATGCCTTCGGAGAAGGCGAAGCCGACTGCGAATATGACGTCACAACCTTGTTCGGACAGGTTGACGACGTTGTCGTCGCGGTTCGACCCGGTCGCGTTGGCCTCGAGCGTCTCGACGTGGTTCTCGTCGACCAACCCGTCCTCGATCGCCTGCTCCAACCCCCGGTTGGCGGCATCGTTGAACGACTGGTCGCCCAGGCCGCCGATGTCGAACGCGAGCGCGACGGAGATGTCGTCGCCGGTCGCCGCAGCGCAGCCCTGTTCCGCGCCGCTCTCTTCGGCGGGGTTGCCGCCCCCGCAGGCTGCTGCCAGCAAGGCGGGTACGAGCAGCGATGCGAACCACGCTTTACGACGAGTGCTCAACCGGGACCTCCCCTTCGGTTTCGTAGCCGGAAGTGTCGAGTAAGCATAGACAGCGGTCCTCGATCCCGGAAGGGCCTGGTCGTGCTCCGGTTCCGCGAAATTCGAGGTGCAGGCTCCCTATAGGGTCGGATTGTGAAGATCTATACGAAAAGGGGAGACGACGGGACGACCGGTCTCCTCTACGGGGGCCGCGTCGGCAAAGACGATCTGCGGACCGAGGTCTATGGAACGCTCGACGAGGTCGTCTCCGCTCTCGGGGTGGCGCGGGGGGCCGGGTTATCGGATCGGGTCGAGACGATCGTCGTCCGCCTGCAGCGAGAGATGTTCGTGGTCGGGGCCCAGCTCGCCACGGCCCCGGAGAACCAGTCGAAACTCCAGGAGAGGGTTTCCAAGATCACCCCCGACATGACCGACCAGGCGGAGCGCGAGATCGACGCCTTGATCGAGGAGCACCCGCTGCCGCAGGAGTTCGTATTGCCGGGCGAGACGCTTTCTTCGGCGGGCCTCGACTTGGCCCGGTCGACGGTCCGGCGCGCGGAGAGGCAGGCGGTCGCGATGCACAAGCGAGGCCTCATCCCCGACGACGAGATCCTTCGCTACCTCAATCGCATCTCCGACCTGCTGTTCACGCTGGCGCGCTACGAGGAGGCGGAAAGGGGGCTGCGCGCGGCCCCCTCGCGCGAGCGTTGAAACCCTTTCGGTTCTGCCCGGCCGACGCGACGCCCCTGGAGGATCCCGACGCCGAAGGTGGTTCCCGCTGCCCTCGATGCGGCAGGTCCTGGTATCGCAACTCCTCTCCCACGGCGGGGGCGGCGATCGTCCGGGATGACAAGGCGCTTGTGTGCGTTCGCGCCCGGGAGCCCGAGAAGGGTCGGCTGGACGTCCCCGGTGGGTTCCTGCTCCCCGGCGAGGATCCCATCGCCGGACTGAAGCGAGAGGTTAAGGAGGAGCTGGGGGTGGACATAGCTGTGGACGTCGAGGATTGCATCTCGATGGTTCCGCATCGCTACGGCGAGGAAGGCGACTTCGTCCTGGCGCTTGGTTTTGTTGCACGTGTGGTCGCCGGCGAAATCGCGCCCAACGACGATGTCGCCGACGTCCGCTGGGCGACGGAGGTCGAGCTGGACGACCTCGACTTCGCGTGGCCGCACGACCGGGAATTGATCCGCAAGGCACTGACGAGGGAGGAGCGGGAGTGAACGAGAAGGACATCGCACGCATCATCGGATTGACCAGGGTCGGCGTCGGAGTCTTCGGCTTCTTCATGCCGAAGAAGGCCGTTCGGGTCTGGATCGGGCAAGAGGCGAAGCCTTACCCGACGAACATGCTCGCTCGCACGCTCGCCATTCGCGACGCCGGTCTCGGCATCGGGCTCCTTACCGCCCTCGAGAAGGACACCGACGTCCGCGGTTGGCTCGAGGCCGGTGCCCTTTGCGACATGGGTGATGCGGTAGCGACGCTCGGGTCGTGGAGCGATCTCCCGGGCGTGAGGCGGCTGCTCATCCTCGCCACTGCGGTTGGGACCGCCGCGGTCGGGATGCAAACGGCGGCGGCACTCGACGACTAGGTGCTCAGCGCGCCCAAGTCACCGCGCACCCCACGGCGACTCGGCAAGACACGGCGCGCCCGACCGGGATTCGACCTTCTTCGCGTAAGAACGATCGAAAAATGATGGATGCGACGCGAAGAAGGTGAACGTTTCAGATGCGGCGGAGCTCGGCCCCCAGGTGGTGCTGTAGCGGCACGTCGTCGTAGGCCATCTTGAGCTCGTAGGTCAAGAGGTCGCCGGTGACGTCAAAGGTGCGCGCGAGCGCTCGGACGTTCTTGGCCGAGGAGGTCTTATCGAGCGACGTTGTCGCCACCTCGATGTGCGTTCCCGAGACGATGCCCTCCTCGATCTCCGCAACGCCGAGGGCGTGGGCCAGGATCAACTCCACCCGCCCATCCGGTTGCGGGCGCCAGTAGCCGACCTCCGTGTGCATGGGCGACTGATCCTCGAGCGACCAGGTCCGCTGTGAGTAGCCGATCCACGGTTTGCCCACGTGCCAGAAAGTGACCTCTTCACCGTAGGTGAAGTTTTCGATCCTCGGATACTCCCCCTTGCCCTCCCCGCGCCAGGTTCCGAGCAGGAACGCGAGCGGTGCGACGGCTTGGTGGACTTGCGGGTTCGACACTCCTCGAAGTCTATGACCGTCCCTGGTGAACGGCGCTACGCTGCCGCGATGGACTTCAGGTTCACCGAAGAGCAACTCGCCTTCTACAAGTCGGTAAAGGACTTCGCCGGGCGGGTCGTCGAACCCGGAGCGCACGAGCGCGACGTCGCCGGTCGTTTCGACCGCGGTGTGTGGGATGCGCTCGGCGAGTTCGGCCTCCTGGGGCTCCCGATCCCCGAGGAGTTCGGGGGCTCGGGCGCCGACATCGTGACGACGTGCCTCGCTCTGGAGGCGCTCGCCGAGGGTGGTCACGACGCCGGGCTCGGCTTGTCCGTCGGCGCGCACCTCACGATCGGAACCGTGCCCATCTGGCTTCACGGGACCGAGGAACAGAAGCGTAAGTATTTGCCGGACTTGTGCTCGGGTGCCGCGATCGGCGCAATGGCCATAACCGAACCCGAAGCCGGGTCCGACGCGGCCGCCATCAAGACCCGAGCAAGGCGGGACGGCAACGACTGGATCATCAACGGGTCGAAGATTTTCATCACGAACGGCTCGATCGCGGACACGGTCATCGTCATCGCGGTCACGGATCCCGAAGCGGGACCGGGTCAAGGCGTTACAGCGTTCATCGTCGAGACCGACAATCCCGGCTTTGCCGTCGAGAAGGATCTCGACAAGATGGGAACGCGGTCGTCGCCGCTGTCGCTGTTGCACTTCGATGATTGCCGCGTCCCTAACGACGCCGTGTTGGGCAGAGAGGGAAGCGCGCTGTGGCAAGTGGCTTTCGAATGTTTCGACTGGGAGCGATGCGTGATGATCGCTTCATCCGTCGGCGGAATGAGGGCCTCGCTGAACGCGGCGATCGACTACGTCAAACAGCGTCAGGCGTTCGGCAAACCACTCTCCAAGCACCAGGCCATGCAGCACAAGATCGCGGACATGAAGGCGAACCTCGATGCGGCGTCCCTGCTCCTGTACCGCGCCGCGTGGATGAAGCAGGAGGGTCTCCCACACCAGGCCGAGGCGAGCGTTGCGAAGCTCTTCGTCGCCGAAGCGGCGATGAAGAATGCGATCGAGGCGACGCAGGTCTTCGGGGGCTACGGCTATATAAAGGAGTATCCGGTCGAACGCTCGATGCGCGATGCGAAATTGATCTCGATCGGGGGCGGGACCTCGGAGATCCAGAAGATGATCATCGCCCGGGAGCTACTTGGGGAATAGGTGATGTCCGGACGCGGTCGGCAGGTCTTACTCGTATTCGGCCTACTGGCGCTCGCAGCTTGCGGCACGGAACAACGGGGAGGTTCGGAGCCGGGCGGGGCTCCTTCGCCCGCATCCACCCTCTCGGCCCGAGGATCCGGACGCCTTCACGCCGGCACGTACGTCTTCGAGCAGTTCTCTCCTGCTGTCAGCATCACACTAGATGAAACGTGGTACCA
>JALZCA010000082.1 GCA_030863285.1 Actinomycetota bacterium
TGATCAACACGAGCGCGCCCGAGTACTCCTGTAGCGCCTCCTCGAGCACGTCGCGGCTCCACATATCGAGGTGGTTCGTCGGTTCGTCCATGCACAGGAGGTTGACCGGTGACACGAGCATCTTCGCTAGGGCAAGGCGCGTGCGTTCGCCGCCCGAGAGCACCGCGACGCGCTTGTCGACGTCGTCTCCGGAGAACAAGAAGCGCCCGAGCAGACGGCGCGCGTCGACGTCCACCCCGGACGGCACCGCGTTGCGAAGCTCTTGCAAGACCGTGTTGGTAAGGGTCAGCGCCTCGATCTGATGCTGCGCGAAGTAGGCAAGGGCAACGTTGTGGCCGAGCGCGCGCTCTCCTTCGCGCGGCCGGAGCGTGCCGGCGAGAAGCTTGAGCAGCGTGGACTTGCCCGCGCCGTTGGGCCCGACCAAGGCGACCTTCTGTCCCCGTTCGAGCACGAAGTCGAGGCTCTCGTACACGTCGCGGCCCCCGTAGCCGAAACGGACGTCCTTCAACTCCATGACCACGCGCCCGGATCGGGGCGGTTGCGGAAAAGACAGGTTCATCTTCTTGCGCGTTCGCGACGGCGCCTCTATGCGCTCCATCTTCTCGAGCGCCTTGACGCGGCTCTGCACGCGACTGGCGAGCTTCGACTTGTAACGAAAGCGGTTGATGAAGAGCTGCGTCTGAGCGACCTTGCGGGCTTGGTTCCGCGCGGCGGCCTCGAGCTGCTCCAACTCGAGCTCTCGCTGGGCGATGAAGCTCTCGTAATCGCCCGAATAGGAGAAAAGCTTCTTGTCGCGCAACTCCACGACCTTGGTCGAGAAGGCATTGATGAGGTCACGATCGTGCGAGATGAGGATGACCGCGCCCTCGTAGGTACGCAGGAAACGCTCGAGCCAGATCACAGATTCGAGATCGAGGTGGTTGGTCGGCTCATCCAGCATCAAGAGGTCGGGGTTGGCCAACAACAGCTTGGCAAGCGCGATGCGCATGAGCCATCCGCCGGAGAAGTCCTCGGTCCTCCGCTCGAAGTCCTCTTCGGAGAACCCCAGGCCCCCGAGAATGCGCTTGGCTTCGTGCTCGAGCGAGTAGCCACCGAGTGACGAGTAGCGATCTTGCAGGCGCCCGTACTCGTCGACCACGCGATCGCGCTCGGGGCCGGGCTCGAGCTCTGCCATCTCGGCTTCGAGAATCTCCAGCCGGTGTGCGAGCTGCGCGGCGGGTGTACCCGAAGAGACCATCTCCTCGATCAACCGGCGCCCCCGCAGCGCGTCCGTTTCCTGGCGCAAGTAACCGACGACCGCGTCCTTCACCAGCTTGATCTCGCCCGCATCGGGTTGTTGCTCGCCGGCGACCATGTCGAGGAGCGTCGTCTTGCCGGACCCGTTCGGCCCAACGATCGCTATCCGGTCGCGCGCGTAGACCTGAAGCTTCGCGTCGACGAAGATGTCGCGGGCGCCGAAAGCCTTGCTCAGACCGGTTATCGACAGCATCTCGCTACCGTAACTGCCGTCGAACGGCAGCTACGTCGACGCTAGTAGAGGAACGCGAGTCCCGCGCGATCTCCCTTGCCGAGCGTCCGCGCGTACCCGTTGCAGTCGAACACCGCGGGAAACATGGTCTGGGGAACATGCTCGATTGCGTTGTCCGCGTGACCCAAGCCGAAAGCATGTCCGCGCTCGTGCGTCATCACGCCTCGAAGGTCGTATTGACCAGTACAGGCGGGATCGTCGGGGACGAGGGTCCAGGGCGTCGTCTTCTTGAGCCTGATATCCGACTCCACGATGAACCAAGGTCCTGCGAGGCGTCGCGCGGAGTAATGCGAGCAAGCCAGGCCCAGTGTCTGGGCACCGAGAGCGCCGAAGTCGACGACGCTCTTGCCGTTGGCACTCGCACAGTCCTCGGCACCACCGACGACCGTGATGCCGGTCCCCTGGGCGGTCACGCCCTTGTACGGCGCAGTCTGCGAGACGACGTCGCCCAGCGAACAGTCGTTTTTCACGTTCAGGATGTTCTTGGTTCCCGCCTTGATCTCCGTAAGCGCCTGAGCCCTCGTCATCGTCGACGGGGTGGACGAGGCCTTGAAGAACCAGGGCTGCTTCTCCTTGACCCGGGCGTTCAGGCCGTTCACGTGGAAGTTGTCGTCCTGGCATGGGTCCAGGCACCCGACGATCCCTCGCTCGTCACACGGGGCGGGGGCGGTCGTAAGGGTTGCTCCCGTTGTCGAAGTCGTCGCCGGAGCGGACGATCCGTCGTCGATCAACACGTCTCCGTCGAGCTCCGTGACGACGGTGAGCTCGCGCTCGCCATCGGTTCGGAGTGCCGCTGCCGCCACGCCCTCTCCGGGAGATGGCACCTCGACTCGCAGGGATCCCGAGCGGATGTCGCGGCCAACAAGGTCACATGTCTCGTGGGAGACGCGCGACGGAAGACGAGCCGCCCTTATCGAACCCGATCCCCGGCAGACGTCGAGGCCCCTTCGCTCGCGCGCCGCCCCGGCGGGAAGCACTTGAAGAGTGGACAAGAGCGCGAACAGGACTCCGGCGACAGCCGCGCTTCGTCGCATGCTGGTTGCACGTGGGGATGCCATCGCTGCCTTTCCCGGTCCCATCCCCGGGGTATCGGCCGAGGATGAACCGCCCTAAACCAATACGAGCTGTCTCCATGATCTGCGCGCAGATCTTCCCGAGGGAATACGTAGAACTACGTAAGAAGACGCACGTGAGACATGCGCGAAGAGGTCAGTGGTCGGAGGTCTGGATGCAGAAGACGTTGCCCTCGGGGTCGCGCATGACGGTCCAACGAACCCCGAACTCCGCGTGCCGTTCGACGAGCTCGGCCCCCAGCGACTCTGCGTGCGCGATCGCCTCGTCTTCGTCTCCCACCCCCACCGCGTCGAGGTCGACGTGGATGCGCGTCTTGGCCGAAGGGCGCTCGGGGACCTTCTGCATGACTATCCCGGGTCGCCGGCCGTCGGGATGGCGTAGGAACTTGTAGATCGCGCTCTCCCACACGACCTCGAATCCCGTGAGAGAGCTCCAAAAAGCGGTCATCCCTTCGAGGTCGTTGCAGTCGATGGCGATGTTGCGAAACGCGAACTCCATGCCCCTTGGATCAGCCATGCGGCCGTAGGCCATAGCCGTACCGGCGAAGCAGCGGCAGAGCGACCGCCGTCGCAACCCACTGCGACCAGCGCCGCTGCCTCTGGTACCACTCACCGCTGTCCTTCAAGACCAACCTTCCGGTCGCGAAGCGGGAGGGGTTGCCCGCGATCGTGTGGTTCGGGTTCAACTCGACGGTCCTGTCGTCGACGAATGGAAGTCGGGCCTGGGACCTGTCGATCAACGCGCAGATGTCTTTGACGCTCTGAAGTGGAGTCGCGGCGAAGTCTTCGTAGCGAAGACGCATGAAGCGCTCCCGAGTCGAACGACTCCGCAGGATCTCCGAGCCCAGGTTCAAGAGATCCCACCGCAGCGTGCTGTCGAAAGCGTTGCGTCTCGTTACCTCGGCACCGTGAGCCGACGCATAGCGGCGCGCATGCCACGAATATGCAGATGCTCGTGGGTCACGGACGAGGTGGACGAAATACGGTTCGCACCCGTCCAGCATCTTGATGAACGCGGCATAGGACGGGCGCTTGGACGAGTCGACGACGACCTCACACCCGGTTACTTCTTGGATCGTGCGATAGAGGCGCGCTGTCACCGCGGCGTAGTTCTCGAGCGCCGGCCACCGGCGCCGTCCTCCGCTGTGTATCAATCGGAAGACGTTCGACTCCCTCACGATTTCGTGTTGCCAGCGCACGACTTGATCGAGGTCGACGTCGTTCAATTTCGCGAGGACCTTCGACCACAGGGCACATTCGCCTATCGGCGCGCCGCAACCACAGGGCGATTGCCGCACGACGACGGGGTCCCACAAATAACGGACCTCGCCGGCGGAGAAGAACCCGTCGATCTCTCCGAGGACGTTCGCAAGGACCGTACTCCCGCCCCGGCCCCGTCCCAGGATGTACAGGATCTTCATTGGTGAAGCTTAGTCCCGCATCCGAATTGTGTGGCTCCACGAAATCGACCCAGGTCGTGCCTAGAGTGGAGCGATGGAGGAGACCCGGATGTTCGATGGTCTGAACGACGAGCAGAGGCGTGCCGTGCAGACGGTCAGGGGGCCCGTCTGCATACTCGCCGGAGCCGGATCGGGCAAGACGACGACCGTCACCCGTCGGATCGCCCACCAGGTCGCCTCCGGGGCGGTCGAACCAAGCGCGATCCTGGCCGTCACCTTCACCGACAAGGCCGCGGGCGAGATGAGGTCGCGTCTCGAACGTCTGGGAGTCACCGGCGTCCGGACGCGCACCTTTCACGCGGCGGCCCTCGGGCAGCTCCGCTACCTCGCCGAGCAGCAGCCGGGCGACATCATCGCGAGCAAGGTCGTCGCCTTGCGGCAGTTGGCGAACTCATTGCCCAAGCCGTATCGCTTCCGGCCCGCCGCGGACCTGGCGACCGAGATCGAATGGGCGAAGAACCGGCGCATCCGCCCGGACGCATACCAGTCGTCGCTGGGATCCCATCAACCACCCATACCGGCCGACCTGATGGCGGGCATTTACAGGAGGTACGAAGAAGGCAAGTCCCGCCGGGGTCTCATCGACTTCGAAGACGTCCTCGAACGGGCCATCGCGATGTTCGAAACGGAGCCGGAGGCGCGCGAGCAGTTCACCGCCCGCTATTCGACCTTCACGGTCGACGAGTACCAAGACGTCAACCTGCTGCAGGAAACACTTCTGCGCGCGTGGGTCGGACCGCGCGACGATCTGTGCGTCGTCGGTGACGATTATCAATCCATCTACGGCTTCACCGGAGCGTCGCCGAGATACCTGCTCGAGATGCCACAGCGCTTCGCCAACACGACCGTCGTCCGACTCGAGGACAACTACCGTTCGACACCCGAGGTCCTCGCTCTGGCGAACAGACTCGTGCCGCGACTCGGCGGGGCGCAAAAGGTGCTGCGAGCGACTCGATCCTCGGGGCCATCGCCGGTCGTGCGCAGCTTCACAAGTGACGAGCGCGAGATCGACTTTGTCGTCCAGCGCGTCAAGGACCTGGTCGCGAACGGAACCTCGCTCGAGGAGATCGCGATCCTCTACCGCGTCAACTTCCGGTCGGAGGACTACGAGGAGGCACTCGCCGCTGAGGGGATCCCGTTCCAGGTAAAGGACGGCGCCTTCTTGGCTCGTGTGACCGCGCGCCGGATGCTGGGCTCGCTGCGGCGGTCGCGCTCGACGACCGTTGCCGACGACGTCCGCCGCCTTGCGGAGCGCGCCGGCTACCTCGAGGACCCACCCGATGATCTCGGCGAGCAAGAGATGACGCGACAGCGAGATATGGACCGATTCGTCCACCTCGCTCGGGAGTTCGACGACGGGACGCGCTCGTGCGCGGACTTCGTCCTCGACGTGGAGGGGCGCTTCGGCACCGAGGGCAGCGGTCGGGGCGTCAACCTGATGAGTCTGCACAAGGCCAAGGGGCTCGAATTCGAGGCGGTGTTCCTTCCGCGCGTCGAGGAGGGTGAGCTTCCTTTCAAGAGGGCGCGCTCGGCCGAAGCGGTCGACGAGGAGAGGCGTCTTCTGTACGTGGGCCTCACCCGCGCGAAGACGCACTTGTTCGTCTCGTGGGTCGGCAACGGCAAGCGAAAGGGGAGCCGTTTCGTCACCGAGTTGCGCGCGGGGGATCCCGAGGAAGCGTCACCCGTCCGGCAGCGCCGCGCGCCGGTTGGCGAGGGGCCGGTCTACGAGAGGCTCAAGAAGTGGCGCTCGGTTCGAGCCCGAACCGACGGGGTGCCCGCCTACGTCGTCTTCCACGACACGACACTCGAGGCAATCGCCGATCGGCTCCCACGGTCCACCGAGGACCTCGCCGACGTCCCGGGGATCGGCCCCGCGAAGCTCGATCGCTACGGGCGCGAGGTCATCGCCTTGATCGAGGAGAGCGCTTAGGCCCGCCCCACTCCGTCGCTATCTTTGAACGAGCACTCCAATGGTCTGACGCCCGCTGAAGTTGAGACGCTGGGCGGTCTCCTCGGTCAGGTCCCACTCCGCGTGGCCGTACGGCCCCCGATCGACGACCGGCACCCGAACGGACCTGCCCTTGTAGAGGGCGCTGACCATCGTCCCGCAGGGCAGCGAGCGGTGCGCAACTCCGAGCAGGTCGCGGGTGTAGCGCCTGCCGCACGCGGTGCGGTTGCCGAAGAAGCCGGGCCCGTACCAAGTCGCCGGTGACTTGCGATGGACGTGCACGAGGTCGTACGCCCACGCCGCGGTGTTGTGGGAGTCCCGCTCGAAGACGACCCTGAGACGGCGCCGTCCGTGACGCTCAACACGGATCTCTTTCCGGAAATCGCCGTCGCCGAGTCGGACCGTGTCGATCCTGCGCCATTCGCCGTCGATCTTCCATGCAAGCTTCGCCCGCCGACCCGAGATGGCCGGCCGCATGCGGCCCACTATCGCGATGCGAGTCCCTTCCATGACCTTCGACCGCTTCACTCTTAGGTTCAGCTTCGGGCGGACTCGGATCGTCACGACTTCACTCGTCGCGCCGTCGGCTCTCAGCCTGTAGCGACCGGTGAAGCGAACCGCGTCGCGGCGGAACCGGACCTCGCCGTCTCGGTTCGTCATGGCCGAGTCGATCTTCAGCCACGAGTCGTGGTGTGCGTAGCGTCGTTGAAGGGCGACCTCGAGTCCCGCCTCACGACCCCCGACGTGTCCGGTGATCACGACCGGCGATCGGTAGTCGACCTTCTTCGGGTAACCGTCAATGTGAAGTTGCGGAGCAACTTCCGCCGAGACGGCCCGCGCGTTGAGCGGTGCGACGAGTGCGAGCGCAAGGAGCGCGCAGCACGAATGCAACACGTACTTACGAATCGGAAACACCTCCGTAGTTGCTTGCCCGACCGGAGCACGTTGTTCGGCTCCTCGAGATGCCCCGGCTTGTTCACGGGGCTGATTAGCTATTCGCCGTGGGGCCACCATAAGCCTGCCCGGTGCCGCCGCGGGGGCGCGGCTAGGGCGGGCGGTGCTGGATTTTGTACCTCGTGGACGAACTGGAGCCCCCGAGACCCACCGCCGGGCAGAAGAGAGCAACGCAAGCCGTTCGCCTAGCGACCGCTCCTCGTAGGCAGTTGCGCCGTGGCTAGGTCTCGGTCTGGGCCAGCACCACGACTCCGTCGCCGGGGCCGAGACGCCGCCGGGAGCTCTTGTTCGGGTTGATGACGACCTCGGGCGCGCTGCCGCGTCCGGTGCCGACCCGGTAGCCGAGAGCAATCTCACCCCGAGCGAGGGCGGACGCTACGACCTCGCCGAAAGTCGGGTCGTCGCCCGCTCGTACGTACAGTTCGGCCGGCTTGACGTAGATCTCGACGCCGGTGGGGTTCAGGAGGTCCTCGAACACGGGGCCGCGCTCGCCGTCTTCTGCGATCTGGGCCATAAGCAAGCTAGTGAGGCGCTCACTCACGATGAATTCCTCGGTTCCGGCGCTCGGCACCAGCCTCACGTCGCGTTCGTCCAAGAGCTCGGCCACGATGTTCGGAGGATTCTCCGCCGACGAAGTCACGCGGCGCGCGTGGAGCAGCGTCATCAGCGCCTTCGCATCGGCGACCGCCGGCGTCGTCCCGTCGCGCTCGCACAACAAGAGGACGTGATCCGGGGGCCGGCGAGTGAGGCGATCTTCGAGCACTTGGGTGTCACCCTCGTCTCGCCTGACGGACAAAGTGAGGTTGGCGAGATGGCGCGCGAGGACCTCTTCCGACACGTCCTCGCGATCCGAGACCCAGGCCTCGACCGTGGAGTCGCTTGCCACGTACGCATCGAGCTCGCGGACTATCGCGGGCGCGAGGGAGCTCCATCCCATGATCAAGAACGATTCCCGTGGCGTTTCGAGGTCGACGTCACGCGATGTCTCGTATTCGGGGCGCTCTGCGCGGGCGAAGGTGATGGTATCGATGTCACCGGCCAACAAGATCACCCGATCCCCTTCCTCGACGATGGCATCCGCAGGCGGGCTCAAAGAAATCATTCCGTCGCGCCGCATCAACCCGAGCACGGCCGCATCTCGATAACCGAATACGGCATCTGAGAACGTATTGCCCACGAGGGCGGGGTTCGAGTGGAAGTAGATCTCGTCACCCTCGAAGTCGAGCAGGTCTTGGTAGACCGAGCTGAGCCCGGGCTGGCGGCACACCTGTGCGGTGATGCGAGCCATGATGTCCTGAGACTGGATGACGTGGACGCTGGGGATCGCGCTCTTGAGTTGCTGTGCCATCGCGGGGTCCTTGATCTCTGCGATGCACGGCCGGGCGGTGTCGACGAGGTCGAGATTCAAGAGGGCTAAGGCGGTTCGGACGACGAACGCGTCGCCGTCCGGATCCTCGGGCCGCAACAGCACCAGCGCGCTGGCTTGTTGGGGGGTGACGATCCGCAGGTCGCTCTCTTCGTACGGAACGCCACTGCGCACGACGATCTTCGTGGGCTCGGGATCGGTGAGGCGGGTCTCGATCTCTTGCTCCATACGCGCCTTTTCGTTCGGCGCGAGAATCGCCACGGTCGCGTCGCTCTTGTCCCTGTTCGCCACGACGAGCTCGCTCAGCAGCGTGTGGATCTTCGTCGACCAGCCGAGTATCACGATGTGGTCGTTCTCGGCGATGATCGAGCGGCCCTTGTCGAGGTCTTCGAACATGCGTCCCACGCCGTTCGCAAGCAACCCGATGAGCGTCGAGACGATGAGGACGCCGCCGATCGTGACGAAGAGAGACACCAGGCGCAGCGGCCACCCGACGTCCGCGCCCATCGTTCCTGGATCGAGGGTGCGCAGAAAGTTCTGCCATAGCGATTCGACGAACGACGGCTCGCTCCCCCCGACTGAGATGTCGAGAAGCGTCGACACAATGGTCGCGGTGAGGATGAGCGCAATCGTCGCCCACACCAGCCAGGCCGCGAGACCCCGCGTTCCGGCGGCGAGAAGATTGTCGAGCCGGTAGCGGAGCCGGAGCCGGGCCGGGAGTTTCGCCGCACCGGCGACGACGTCTAGACCCCTGTTCGTCTTCGAGGCTTGGCCCTGTGGCATCCGCAGATGTTAGTGCCGGGAACTAGAAACGTACCTCGTCTATCGTTCGCCCCCGGGAGCTCGCACCTTGTAGAAGCGGATGCTCTTGTTGAAGTCCTCGTGCGTCACGATCACGCTGAAGCGACGGTCCTCCGGGGTGAGCTCGAGCGTCACGCGGCCCTCGTCATCGGTCGTTCCCTCGGCCTCACCCGGAAGTCCCATGACCTTCACGACCGCGTCGGCCACGGGATCGCCGGTGTCGTTGTCGGTCACCGTGAAGACCGCCTCGGTGGTCACCCCCCGGACGAATCTCTTCGGCTCGGTCTTCCTCAAGTCCGTCCCCAGCAGATAGACATGCCAATCAGTCATGACGTGCTTGATGTTCCGCTCGTTCAGGTAGTCGGAGAAGTCGGACGGGAGACCACGCTTCTCGAGGTCCTGGTTCTCCGCACCGTGGTCCCCGGTCACGACGATCAGGGTCTCGCCGAGGACGCCCGCCGACTCCATCGCCTGCAGGATGCGCGTTAAACGCCGGTCCGAGTCGCGATAGGCGGCAAGCGTGCAGATCGCATGCGCCCCGAAGTGATGCCCCGCCCCGTCGGTGAGCGTGAAGTTGTTGATCAGGTACTTCGGCAAGGGGTGCTGCACATTGTCTTGGTAGAGCCGCCGCGCTTGCGTCTGACCCTCGTGATCGAGCGTGCTCTCTACGAAATAACCCTCGTACGCCTGCGCGCAACTCTGAGTGGTGTCCTGCGCGAACTCGGTCGGGTCCGGTGTCGCCATGTATTCGAGAGGGTGCGGGAACGAACTATCCGCTTCGAGCGTCGCGTAATCGGCACCACGCGCCGAGGGCTCGTCGACCGACGCGGTGTAAGCCTTGTCGGAGGTGGGACCATCGGTCAGCGTCCAGTCCCCGAAGGTGCGGTGAATCGCCTCGTGAAGGGTCTCGATGTTCTTGCTGAGCAGCGCAGAGGTCCCCTGGTAAGCCAGGTTGCTCGGATTCGTCGGATCGATCGGTTGTTCTGTCTCTTTCGCCTTGCGCCGATAGAAGCGATTGTTCGGCACCCCGTGATGGCCGGGGTAGGCGCCGGAGCCCACCGTGTTGTGGTTGGGGAACGTCACCGTCGGCCAGGCCGACATCGACCCGTAGCGCAACAAGGTGCCGGCCTTCGCGAGAGAGCGGAGGGTCGGTATGAACGTCTCGTCCTGGGCCTCGGGTGGTATTGGGTCACCGCAGGTCTGCGCTCGCAACAGGCACCACACGTTCACCGAGTTGTTCTGGTCGTAGATGAAAATCGCTGCCCGGTTCGCAATCGGCTCGGTGATCAGCCCCCGTCGATGGGCGCGCATGGGATGCATGGCGAAGGCCTCGTCGAGCATGCGCCCGTCGCTGTCGCGCGGCGGCTTGACTTTCAACAGCCACGAGATCGTCTCGGCCACGTCCACGGTCTCGGCCTGGTTGCGCAGGCGTCCGGTGTCATCGCGTTCATCGACGAGGTCGCGCTCGGCCTTCACCACGCGATCCCGCACGTAGGTCCCGCCGCTTGCGACGATGAAGGGGACGTGCCGGTCGGTCGCGTGCCCGTGATGGCCGATGACCGCGTTGTCGTCGTCCAGTTGACTCGTGAGAACGGCGTAATTCTCCTCGCCGACGATCAGTAGCTCGCCGACGCGGGCCGTGCCCCCGAGCCGCCAGTGGGGGTGGACGTTGTCGATCGTGTGCGCTCGTCCGTCGTCGAGTGGGTTGGGCCGCCGGTAAAGGACCTCCTCGACACCCTCGAGCTCCAGCGCCTGCTTCCTGACCTCGGCGAGCGTCCGTTGCTGACGCCGCGTCAACGGCCGGTTGGGTTTCTCGAGGTCGTCCAGGTAGACCGAACCGGAGCCTCCGTGCGTCGCAAAGGCCAGAGGCGACGGACCGGCGTCGGAGAATTCCTCTTCCATGTAGATGCGTTGTTCTGCCAAGCGCGTGTTTCCGAAGTTGTGATCTGCCGTGACGATCACGACCGAGTGTTGCCAGCGGTTGGACTCCCGCAGAGCATCGACGAGACGCCCGATCTGCATGTCGGCATCTCTCACTTTCTCATTGGCGATCGGTGTATTCGGGCCCGCCAAGTGCGAGAACGCGTCGACTTCCGGCAGGTTGACGAAAGTGAAGTCGGGATCCTTCTCGGCAAGGATGTCGAGCGTTCGATCCATCACGCAGTCGTTCGTCGTGTAGCCGGAGCCGCTGCCGGGCTCCGTAGGACAGTCCCGCTGGGGATCCGACGGCGAATCGTTGGCCCCCGCGACGATGTCGGGCGCCAGGTGCCTCACCGGCACGCCCTCCGGGTTGTCCGAGCTCGTCCCACACTCGCCTTGAGCGTTGCGAGTGCAGTCGAACAGGGTCCGCAGCTTGGATTTGCCCATGATCAACGCGGTACGGAGCCACGGCTTGTGACGTTCGATCGCGTCAAACAGCGTCGGTGAGAAATTCAACTCGGGTCGATCGAGATCGTAGGGCTCTCCCGCGTCGCGGTCATACGACTCGTTGGCGAAGATGCCGGAGTCCTCTCCGTAAGCCCCTGTCACCATCGCTACGTGGTTGCCGTTGGTCTCGCTGACCATCATCGCCCGCGCCTGCTTGTACTGCGTCGCGCAGGCGCCACCCGGACGACAGCGCGCCTCGAGCAACCCAGTCAGGTTTGGCATCTTCTCGCTCGTCACGTCCTTCGGTTCGAGCCCGTCGACCGAGATCACGAACGTGTTGAATACGGGTTCGAGCAGCTCGTCGAGGACTCTGCCGTCCTGCCTGCGGAGGAGCGTCTTCTTGCTCTTGGTTCCGTTTAACCAGGTGCCGAGCTTGCCGGTGTCGGCGAAGTAACGGTTGACCCCGAGGGCCTTGGCAACGGTCGGCGCGACGTCGACGTTCTTCGTCCGCAGCTTCCTCTCCGCTCTCGCCGAGAGGGGCGAGCGCCGCGCCCCGCGCCCTGCAACCAACAACGTCGTGCGCGACTGCGACACACCCAAGTGACCGTGCGCGCCGGGGCCGCCGCGGTCGGCCGTGTTGAGCGGGACGATGACGAAGTCGCCCGTCTTGGGCGAGTCGAACTCGGCGACGATCCGCTCGTAGGCATACGGGTAGGTGACGTGTCTTCTTCCCACGAGGTTGCGCGGTTCCCCCGTGTCCTCGACGACGCGCGGTGACGCTGCTCGCTCCTTCTCGTAAGTCGCGAGCGCAGTGTGGCTCTGACGCTTGAGGGGGTTCTTCCCTTCCAAGCGCTCCACGTCGAAGCGCCAATTGTGCCCGGCCGCCTTGCGCTTGAAGCAAATCGTCCCGCGGCGCGAGTAAACCCAGTAGACGCGTTTGTCGAAGGGGCACTTGCCCATCTCGTAACGCCTCATGGTGATCACCATGTCGACGTTGTCGTTCTCCATGAGGGCCCGAAGTGACTTCCTGAAGGCCCGCTCCTCAGAGCGATTCAGCCCTTGGTCGGTCCGCTTGTGAGACTTCTTGTGTGTGGCGACGACGTCTGCCGGAATGCCGGCCACAGAGGCGAGAACCAGAAGCGATGCAGCGAGAGACGTCGTTCGTGATCTCATTCGATCCCCACCCTAGATGCCCCCTCCGAACCCGGCATGACCACAACGTGTCTTCGCCGCGAAGCCACCGCGTGGCGGCCAAAGCCTAAACCCGCGGCGGTCCTTGTCTGACACCCATGCGACCGTCAGGCTGTGACGAGACGACTCGCCGACACACGGAGGTCGCATGACTCTGTACGAGGTCCTCAAGTACGTCCACATCGTCCTGGCGATCCTCGCCATCGGTTTCAATGCCTCCTACGGGATCTGGCTCGCGCGCGCCGCCAAGGAGCCCGAGCACACTGGTTACGCGCTACGAGGCATCAAGGTCTTGGACGACCGCGTGGCGAACCCCGCCTACGCGCTTCTCTTCGTCACCGGCGTGTTGCTTGTGCTCCTCGGTGACTGGTCGTTTAGCT
>JALZCA010000115.1 GCA_030863285.1 Actinomycetota bacterium
ATCTGGCGGACCGCTGCGACGCGCTCCTCGCCCATGAACATGTGCTCGGTGCGGCACAGCCCGATCCCCTGCGCCCCACGCGCGCGCGCGTTCTTGGCCTGCTCCGGGGTGTCGGCGTTCGCCCGCACCTTCAGCTCGCGGGTCGACTCGACGAGCTCGTCCATCCGCTCGTACGCGACCCAAAGCTTGCTCTTGCGGGCGCGCTTGTTCCCCAACATCGCGTTCTCGATCGGAGACGGCTCGGTGTCGAGCTGTCCGACGTAGACGGTCCCGTCGCTGCCGTCGATCGTGATCCAGTCGCCTTCCTCGACGGTCGTCCCCCCGGCGGTGAACTGCTTCCTCGCCCGGTCGATGCGGATCGAGTCGGCGCCGCACACCGCGGGGATGCCCTCGCCGCGCGCGACGACCGCGGCATGCGAGTTCGTCCCGCCGGCAGAGGTCAGGATCCCCTGCGACGCGACCATCCCGTGGTAGTCGTCGGGATTCGTCTCGCGGCGGACGAGGATGACCTTCTCGTCCCTCTCGGCCCAGTCGGACGCGTCCGCCGCGGTGAACACGACCCGCCCGACCGCGGCCCCGGGCGACGCGTTCAGCCCCGTGGCGATCGGCTCCTGCGCCTTGCGCGCGCTCGCGGTGATGCTCGGCTTGAAGAGCTCGTCGAGCTTGCCGGCGGTGACGCGGTCGCGCACCGCGGTCTCAACGTCGATCAGGCCCTCGTCGATCATGTCGTTCGCGATCACCCACTCCGCGAGGGCGGTGCGCTTGCCGACCCGGGTCTGGAGCAGCCACAGCTTGCCCTTCTCGACGGTGAACTCGATGTCGCACATGTCCTTGTAGTGGCGCTCGAGCGTCTTCATGTGCTTCTGCAGCTCGGCCCACGCCTTCGGCTGGACGTTGCCCATCTCCTCGAGCGCGAGCGTGTTGCGTATGCCGGCGACGACGTCCTCCCCCTGCGCGTTCTCGAGGTAGTCCCCGTAGGGGCGGTCCTCGCCGGTCGCGGGATCGCGCGTGAACGCGACGCCGGTCCCGGAGTCGCCGCCCATGTTCCCGAAGACCATCGCCTGGACGTTGACGGCGGTGCCGAGGGTGTCCGAGATCTTGTTGCGCCGGCGATAGTCCTGGGCCCTCTTGTTGTCCCACGACCTGAACACCGCCTCGATCGCCTTCTCGAGCTGCGTCGTCGGCTCCTGCGGGAACTCCTCGCCGGTCTCCTTCCGGACGATCCGCTTGAAGGTCTTGACGAGCGCCTTCAGGTCCCGCACGTCGAGGTCGACGTCGTTACGGACGCCCTTCTTGTGCTTCGCGTCCTCCAGCGCGTCCTCGAAGAGGTCTCCGTCGACCCCCATCACCGTCTTGCCGAACATCTGCACCAGCCGGCGGTACGAGTCCCACGCGAAGCGCTCGTCTCCGGTCTGGCGGATCAGGCCTTCGACCGACTCATCGTTGAGCCCGACGTTCAGGACGGTGTCCATCATCCCGGGCATCGAGAACGGCGCCCCCGATCGCACCGACACCAGCAGCGGGTCGTCGGCGTCGCCGAGGCCGCGGCCCATCTTCTCCTCGAGCCGCTTGAGGTTCTCGGCAACCTCGTCGAGCAGACCGTCGGGGAACTGGCCCCCGGCGTCGCGGTACGCGTTGCACGCCTCGGTCGTGATCGTGAAGCCGGGCGGCACCGGGAGGCCGAGGTTCGTCATCTCGGCGAGGTTGGCGCCCTTGCCACCGAGGAGGTTCTTCTGTGACTTGTCCCCTTCTTCGAACTGATAGACCCACTTCGTCACGTCGGAGGAACCCCCTCTATTGGTTCGTCAGGACCACGTCTACGTTCTTCTCCTCGCCTTCCCCCAACGTGACGGGCGCGGAACCTCGGTGCCCCTGCGCGTCCCACGCGTTCAGCGACCACGATCCCTCGCTCACGTGGAACGCGTAAGCACCGTCGTCGTCGACCATGATCTGGGTCACGACGTCGCCGGAGGAGTTGTGCAGCTCGACCGTCGCACCGGGGGCCGGGCGGTCGTCCACCAATACCTTCCCGCTCACCTTGCTGCGCATAGTCAGAACC
>JALZCA010000249.1 GCA_030863285.1 Actinomycetota bacterium
GGCCCGCACCTTTTGGTGCGGGCCTCTTGCATGAAGGAAACTTCGTCTAGTGGACCGGGGCAGTGGCCGGCTGGTCCTCGGAACGGAATGTGATGTCGTTGCCCTCGCCGGACCCGTTGCTTGACGACTTCGCGCCGCGTGACGAGTCGGAGGACGACGACTTGCCTTTGATCTTGTCCATCACCGGCTCGAGCGCTCCGCTCTTGTATGCGTAGAACCCGGCCCCCGCGGCCCCTCCGATCAACAGCAAGCGCCCAAAGCGCTTGATCAGCGACGGCTTTTTCGGGGCGCGCCACTCGTTGATCTTGTCCACGGCCTCTTTGATAGCGATGGCGCCCAGGATCTTCTTGAGCGTTGGGTTCATTCGCTTTACCTCCTGCTAGTCGGGGTCACGACCCCCTTACCCAGCATCGGGCGCCGGCAAGCGGGGCACGTATTCACAATCGCTTTTCGTTCCGCTGGGCGACAATGGGTTCGTGGTCATCCTCGAAGAGTTCGAAACCAAGACGGGCGGACGTCTCGATGCGCTCGACGTCACCGACGACGTCGCGCGGGTCGTGAAGGACTCCGGTGTCGCCCGGGGAACCGCGTTGGTCTTCTCGCCGCATACGACGTGCAGCGTTTTCGTGGGCCGGGCGGGACGCGCGACGATCGACTCGATCGAGCAGACGATGAACTCCCTTGCGCCCAAGGGCGCGTACTACGCCCACGACGATCTCGACATCCGCACGCAGAACCTGGTCGAGGACGAGCCCGCCAACGCACCGGCTCACATCTTCCAGGCAATTGCCGGGAAGGCATCCGAGTCGGTCCCCGTGGGCGACGGGCAACTGCTGCTTGGAGACGACCAGCGCATCCTGTTCGTCGAGCTCGATTGCTCTCGCAAGCGGCGTTATTTGGTGCAGGTCGTCGGAGAGTGACCTCCTCGCCCTCCGATTCAGCCCTGTCGCAGTCGGGGGAGACGCCGTCGCTTTTCGGGGCGTCGTGGCTTGTCGATGACCTCGTGCGCGTGGAAGGGGTGATGACCGAGGCGGTTGCCTCGCGCGCCCACCCTCTCGTCGATGAAGCCGCTATGCACCTCATCAAGGCCGGCGGCAAGCGTCTTCGTCCGGCTCTGGTGATGATGGCGTCGCGCGCCGGCGAACGCGGCCGACGAGAAACCGATCTTGCGGCCGCGGCCATCGAGCTCGTTCACATAGCGACGCTTTATCACGACGACGTGATCGACGAGACCGAAGTGAGGCGCGGGGTCCCGACCGTTCACTCAAAGTGGGGCATCGAGGTCGCGGTCCTGGCCGGCGACTACCTCTTCGCATGCGGTTGCGCGCTGGGCGCCGATGCAGGCGGTGAAGTCCCCGGCATCCTCGCGCGAGCGATCGCCGGAGTGTGCGAGGGGCAGATCGTAGAGACCGCAGCCCTCGGCGAGCCCGCGCGGCCGGTCGAGGACTACGTGGACACGATCCGCCAGAAGACAGCGGAATTGTTCCGGGCCGCGTGCGAGCTCGGCGCGGCGACGTCGGGCGCAGACGAGGCCGCACGAGCCGCGCTCGAGTCGTACGGGGAGAACCTCGGCCTCGCGTTTCAGATCGTCGACGACGTCCTCGATGTGATAGGGGATCCGCGGGTAACCGGCAAGAAGGTCGGCAGCGATCTGCGAGAGGGTGTTCTGACCATGCCCTTCCTCCTCGCCGCACGACGGGATGAGGCCGTTCGGGCGGCCCTCGCGGCCGGCGAACGCGACCTGGACAAGGTGCTTCCCGCTCTCCACGAAACGGGCGCGATCCGCGACACGATCCAAGCCGCCGAAGGCTATGCGGCGGCCGCCCGGGCCGCCCTGACCGACCTCCCTGCGGGCGCGTGGCGCGACGCGCTCGAGACGGTCGCGGGAGGCGTCGTCGCACAGGTCTCGGATTCCGTAGCCGGGTAGCCGCGTTTGCGGCTCGACCTCCGGGGTATGCTTCCGCTAGCAGTTGTTTAACTGTTGCAAGCAACCCGCACAAGGAGGAGAGAATGCCCAAGATCACCGATCGCATCGACGAGGTGCGCTCGCGAGCGACCGAGCGGATCGACGGAGTCCGCTCGAAGGCCGTCGAGCTAGGCGTGTACTTGCCGCTCGGCGCCTACGCCCGGGTGCGCGACGAGATCACCGATCTCGACCGCAAGCGCATCGAGAAGCTGTTCGGCAACCTGATCGATCGCGGTCAGGACCGCATCCAGCCCCTCGAGAGGGTCGTGCGCCGCCGCGCCGGCGACGTGCAGGACACCGTCGAGGACACCGCCAAGAAGGCCACCAAGGCGGCGCAGAAGACCGCTCGAAAGACGACGAAGCGCGCCACGGTCGCCGGCGCCAACGTCGCGCCGAAGATGCCTCGCGTTGCGGCCCCCAAGAACGCGAGCGAGCTCGCGATCGAGGGCTACGAGTCGCTGACCGCAGCCGACATCGTCGCTCGGCTGCAGGGCCTGACGCAGACCGACCTCGCTCGCATCTACAAGTACGAGCAGGCGAACGAGGGACGCTCGACGATCCTCGAGGCCATCGACTCACGGCTCTTCGACCTGCCGATCACGACGTACGACGCCCTTAACGTCGACGAGATCGTCGGACGGCTCGACGGTATGTCCAAGCAGGACCTGCGTACCTTGCGTCGCTATGAGGCCGACACCAAGGCGCGCTCGACGCTGCTCGAGAAGTACGACTCGCTTCTCTAAAGAGAAACCCGCGATACGAAGAGCCCGGTCTCCGAGCGAATGGGGGCCGGGCTCTCTTTTTTCGTTACCCGGCGGCGGTCAGCGTCCCTTGGCGTACTGACTGTGGCTCCCGCGCGAGCGGTCGTTGATCTGGCGCAAGATGTCCTCGCGGGCCTGACGGACGCAGTGGCGCATGTCGGCGCTGTCGCACTTCGCGACGAGCCGGTTGGGGCCGTACTCGAGCGTCAGCGTGACGTGGAACTCGGTGGGCCCTTCGCTCGTCGAGATGCGCACTTCGGCGTAGACCATGTCGAAGTTGTTCAGTCGTCGGTCGATCTTCTCGAGATCGCGCTGGATCCCGTCGATGTCGGCATCGGACAGCTTGTGACCCGGCGATGACACCTTCAGTTCCATCCACCCTCCTCTTGCTGGACCCGCGACCGACCCTGCGCTTACGCGGACTCGAGGTCGAGCCACGCAAGAAGCGAACGCGGCAGCGGCCTATTCGCGAAGTTCTCCGCGACGAAGGCTCTACCCGCGATCCCCATCCGTGAAGCGCGGTCGGGGTTTTCGAGCAGGGTCGCGATCCTATCCACCAGAGAGTTCTCGTCGCGGGCGTCGACGACGAAGCCGGTCTCGCCGTGCACTACCGC
>JALZCA010000132.1 GCA_030863285.1 Actinomycetota bacterium
TGTTCTCGGCGATGCCCCCTCGGCTGTTCCGCGCCGTCCGCCTCGTTCCCGGACTCGGCGACGGCATGCTTCGAATCGCCGACGCTGCTTTCCCGGCGCACACGCTCTTGACCAAACGGATTCGCAAAGGGCCGCTGCGCGACATGGTCCTCGACGTCGACCCGCGCGCACTCGACATGGTGATCGGGCGTTACGAGCCCGCGATCCAGTCCGTTATCGACGCGACGCTTCGCGCAGGAGACGTAGCGTTCGACGTGGGTTCCAATCTCGGCTACTTCACGCTGTTGATGGCGAAAAAAGTCGCTCCCGGTGGACGAGTCGTCGCATTCGAGCCGGATCCCGAGATGTTCGCCGCGCTCTCGACGAACCTCACGCGCAACCTCGCCGACGCCGACCACGTAACGCCGCTGGCTAAGGCCGCCGGAGCCGCAGCGGGAAAAGTTCGCTTCGCGCGCGGGTGGAGGGCCACCCGAGGCAGGGTCGTCCCCACCGGAGGAGACCTGGAGGTGGAGACCGTGGCGCTCGATGACGCCGCCGATCGCTTTGGGACGCCCCGGCTGTTGAAGATCGACGTCGAGGGGGCCGAGCTTGACGTGCTTCGCGGAGCGCGTGGGGTCTTGAAGGAGGCAAGGCCGCTCGTGCTGGTCGAGGTTCACTCGACCGACCTCGAGATCGAGTGCGCGCGGCTGCTGGAGCGGCTCGGGTACACCTGTTCGCGGCAAGCCGATGTCGGGAAAAAGGAGCCGTACCTTCTTGCCTCGTGAACGACGGGCGACTGGTGGCACGGGTCGACGCCGCATAGGCGTTATGGGCGACATGGCCGCTCGGTTGCACGGGCGATCACCGGCGTCTAGCTTCTGAGCATGGTCGACAAAGCCCGAGAGAACAGCCGGACGCTGTGGGACGAGATGGCGCCGGGATGGGATCGCTATCGCGATTTCATGTGGCAGACGACGCGCCACGTCGCCGAATGGCTGGTCGACCATGTCGAGCCCCGGCCCGGCGACACGATCTTGGACCTAGCCGGCGGCCCCGGCGACAACGGCTTCCTCGCTGCGGAACGAGTCGGGCAGGAGGGAAAGGTCGTCGTTACCGACTTCGCTCCCGAGATGGTTGCGGTTGCGCGACGCCGAGCCGCAGATGCAAACCTCGGCAACGTGGAAGCGCGCGTTCTCGACGCCGAGCAGATGGATCTCGACGACGACAGCGTCGACGGCATCATCTGCCGGTGGGGGTTCATGCTCATGCTCGATCCCGAACGGGCATTAGGCGAATGCCGGCGCGTCCTCAAGGAAGGCCGCCGGCTCTCGCTGTCCGTCTGGGGCTCTCCGGATCAGAACCCCTGGGCGACGGTGACGGGTATGACCGTGATGCAACTCGGTCATCAACCCGCGCGTGATCCGTTCGGCCCCGGCGGCATGTTCTCGATGGCCGACCTCGCCAAAGTCGAGTCGATGTTGACCGGTGCCGGTTTCCACGTCGTCGCCACGGACGAGATGCCTGTGACCTGGAGCCAGGATTCCTTCGAGGACGCGTGGGCCTTCATGAGCGAGGTCGCAGGGCCCATTGCGTCAATCATCAAGGATCTCTCCTCAGACGAGATCACGGCATTGCAATCCCAACTGCAGACGAACTTGGAACCCTTCCGGGATGGCACGGGGTACACGATCCCCGGAGTGACGCTCAACGCGGCTGCGCGCTAACCCGTCAAGGGACACTCCCGGCCGGCAGCTAGACCACCGGCGAACGCAGCAGGCAGAGATCGGCTCGGCCCCCCGCCACGATCGTGTTGGCGTGATCGACCGTCGTGATGTCGCCCGTCGCGATCGTTGCGATCCTGACCTCGTTGCGGAGCCGGTCGGCGTAATGCGTGAGGAAGTAGGGGTCGTAGCGCGGCCTGTGGGTGGCGAGCGTCTGACCGGCGAGCACCCGGATGACGTCGCACCCGTGGTCCTTCAGCGCGCGGGCCGCGCGGACTGCGTCGGAGATCGTCGTTCCGCCCCGGGCCCAGTCGGTTGCGTTCAGAGCGACGCCGAGCGGAAGCCCCTCCGGCCACTCCGCCCGCACCGCGTCGAAGACCTCCAGCGGATATCGCATGCGCTCGTCGAGCGCGCCCCCATAGCGATCGCTGCGCAAGTTCGTGAGCGGTGAGATGAAGCTTCCGAGCAGATAGCCGTGACCCATGTGAACTTCGAGCATGTCGAATCCCGCGGCGCGCCCGAGCTGCGCGGCGGTCACGAACTCCTCCACAACCTCGGTCATTTGATCCTCGTCCATGGCGGCGGGTACCCGATTGCGCGGCGTGTAGGCGACGGGCGACGCGGCAAACAAGTTCCATGAGGCGTCGTCCGGCAGAGGGACGTCCGTCATCTTGACGCGCGGGCGCGTGGCACCACGCGCGCCGGCATGGCCGAGAGTGCAGGCGACGGCTACGTCTGACACCGTACGTGCTTGCTCGACCGCTTCTGCCCACGGGACGTCGTCTCCCTCCTCGCACAGCGTCGGAGTCTCCGGAGTGACGCGCGCGCGCTTGGAAACTGCGACGAGACGCGTGAATACCAACCCCGCGCCCGCTCGAGAGGCGGGGACAAGCTCCTCGGCCCCGGGAACGCTAGTCGCTATGCGGTTCGGGATTGATTTCTCGCCGAGCCTCAGCGGCGCAAAAGAGGGCGGTGCTGCTATTGCCGGCACGGACCTGGTCCCCGCGGCGCGCGCGGTGAACCAACGATCTACCGCGCCGACGAAAAGGCGGTCTCGCAGACGTAGGTCGTCATAGTCGATGCGGCCGCTTCGAGACAGGAGGTGAAACGCAAACTGCATGGGCTCCATGTGTTGATAGAGCCGGGTGTTCTCGAAGTAGGTCTGGCTCTGGCGCGCCGCTTCCTGGAAACGCTCGACGCGCGGTTTGCGCTCGAGTTGGTACTCGGTGAGCGCCTCCGGGATCGCGTCCTTGGTTTCGAGCGCGTTGACCAGCGCGATCGAATCCTCCATCGCGAGCTTCGTTCCCGAACCGATCGAGAAGTGCGCGGTGTGCGCTGCGTCCCCGACGAGCACGACGTTCTCGAAATGCCACTCGGCGTTCTTCAGCGTCTGAAACGAGATCCACTTGGAGTTGTTGGAACGAAGCGAGTGTCCTCGTAGCTCCGAGGCGAACAGGCTCTCGCAGTAGGCGATGCTCTGGGACTCGCTCGCCCGATCGAGCCCCGCCCGCCGCCATGACTCGGGATCGCACTCGACGATGAAGGTGCTCATCGATCCGTCGAACGGATAGGCGTGGGCTTGGAAGAACCCGTCGTCATTGGCTCGAAAGGCGAATGTGAACGAGTCGAAGGTGCGCTCGGTGCCGAACCAGATGTAGCGAGTGGTTCCCGACTTGAAGCGGGGTCGGAACCTCTGGGCGTGAGCCTCTCTCAACAGACTGTGCACCCCGTCGGTAGCCACGATCAGGTCTCCGTCCAATTCCCCGGGGTCGGTGATCTCGCGCTCGTGTTCGATCGTCACTCCGAGATCGGTGCAGCGCCGGTGCAGGATGCCGAGTAACACGCGGCGGGAGATCCCCGAGAAGACCTGGCCCCCACAGCGCAGGACCTCGTCCCTGTAAGAGATGTCAATCGAGTCCCAGATGATGAAGTTGTCGATGATGTCCTTGTAGGTCGCATAGTCCGCCTCGCGAAACGAGGTCAAGGTGCGGTCCGAGAACACCACGCCCCACCCGTAGGTCGCCCCCTCGGGGTTGCGCTCGAACACGACGACGTCGTGTTGGGGGCGCGCCTTCTTCAACAACAACGAGAAGTACAGCCCCGCAGGCCCGCCGCCTACTACCGTGACCTTCATCTCAGACCTCCGCCAACGCAGCGGCCAGGAGCTCGATCTGGCCGAGGTCCGCTACCGCGGGAAAGAGCACGAGTTCGTCGCATCCCGCCTCTGCGTAGCCACGCACGAACTGTGCGACCGCCTGAGGGGTCGCGAGCATGCCCTCGGCGATGCGCTCGGCGAAGGGGCCCGTGAACGCGTAGTAGTCACGCATGTAGGCACGTCCCCTCTCGACCGTCGCACGATCGCCGAGGGCGAAGTACCCCTGCGCCCAGAGTTGCGGCGAGCCCGCCCTCTCGAGTTCGCTCCACGCGGTGCGCGCCCCGTCGGCCGCCTGCACGAAGGTGCGCGGCGGTCCCCCACCATGGACGTAGCCGTCGGCGTAGCGCGCCATGCGCAAGAAGGACACGTCGTTGCTTCCGCCGACCAACAGACGAGGGCCTTTCGTCAGCGGGGCGACCTCGTCGCGCTCCCAGAACAGGCCCAGATCGAGAAGTTGCTCGGTGAGACGGTCGCCCCGGCCCCGCGTCGCGACACCGAGCGCCGCGTAGTCGTCGCTGCGCGCACCGAGGGCGAGCCCGAGCGTGAGACGTCCGCCCGAGACAGCGTCGATCGTGGCGGCCTCCTTGGCGAGTGCCGCGTTGTTGCGCAGCGGTCCGATGACGACCATCGTGACGAGCCCTACTCGCTCCGTTGCTGCGGCAACGGCCGCGAGCGTCGTCGTCGGGTCGTGGCACTCGTAGACGATGCGATCGACCACCCCCACGCTCGAGAAAGGGCCTTCATCCGCCTTCTGCGCCCACTCGACCAGGAGCCCCGCGCGCACGCCCGGCACCGCGTTCGGCAGCCCGATCCCGACGTTCAGGAACCCTCCCTCCATCTCCAGGTCGATGACAGCGCCTAAAGTACGTCAACGATGGCTCCCTTCACGGGTACGACCGGGCCCCAGGACGTGTGGAAGCACTTCCGTTTCGAGGTCGCCGACGGCGTCGCCACCCTCACGTTCGACAGGCCCGAGAAGCTCAACGCGCTGACGTTTGAGATCTACGCGGATCTGCGTGACCTGATAGCGGAACTCCCCCAACGGGACGATGTGCGCGTACTGGTCATCACGGGGGAGGGCCGAGGGTTCTGCTCGGGAGGCGACGTCCACGAGATCATCGGCCAGCTCCTGAAGAGCGATCACGACCGGATGCTCGAGTTCACCCGCATGACGGGAGCGGTCGTGCAGCACATGCGCTCGTGTCCGATCCCGATCGTCGCCGCGATCAACGGCGTCGCCGCGGGGGCCGGCTCGGTCATCGCTCTCGCCGCGGACTTCCGGGTAGTCGCGCGCTCGGCAAAGTTCGCCTTCTTGTTCACGAAGGTCGGGCTCGCCGGCGCCGACATGGGCGCCGCTTATCTCTTGCCTCGCATGGTCGGCCTGTCCAAGGCGACCGAGCTGTTGATCCTCGGCGACACGATCGACGCGGCGACCATCGATGCCCTCGGCCTCGCCTACCGGGTGGTCGACGATGACGACCTGCGCGAGGAGGCCGCGCGACTTGCGCGCACACTTGCGGAGGGGCCTGCATTGGCGTTCTCGAACACGAAGCTGTTGCTGTCGCGCGAGCTCGACATGGACCTCGCCGGATCGCTGGAGCTCGAGGCAACCACTCAGGCCCTGTTGATGACGACCGAAGACCACGCCGAGTTCTACCGCGCGTTCACCGAGGGACGGAAACCGAAATGGACCGGCCGATGAGCTCGCCGCACGAGATCCTCAACCCGCCGTCGCTGGCGAAGCCGGTCGGGTTCTCGCATGCGGTCGTCGCGACGCCGGGCCGGACCGTTTATCTCGGGGGCCAGGCCGCGCACAACGCGGAGTCAAAGATCGTGGGGCAGTCGATCGCGGAGCAATTCGACCAGGCCGCCGCGAACGTCGTGGCTGCTCTCGAAGCGGCGGATGCGAAACCCGAGCACCTCGTATCGCTGCACATCTACGTCACCGATGCCGCCGCCTATCGGGCGGCACTCTCGGAGCTGTCGTCTGTCTACGCGCAACATTTCGGACGTCACTACCCCGCCGTCGCCTTGTTCGAGGTCAAGGGCTTGTTCGATCCCGCCGCGCTCGTCGAGCTGGTGGGCGTCGCGATCGTCCCCTAGCGGTAGAGCTCGCGCGCGATGATCTCGCGCTGGATCTCGGAAGTCCCCTCGTAGATGCGCGTGGCGCGCACGTCTCGATAAAGGTGCTCGAGGACATGGCCGCGCTCCAAGCCCGCTGCCCCATGGATCTGCATGGCCGCGTCGATCACCCACTGGGCGGTTTCGGTAGCGAATAGCTTGGCAATGGCGGCGGCCTTGGTGACGCGTTCGCCGGCGTCATAGGTCGCGGCCGCGTCGTAGACCAGAAGCCGCGCCGCCTTCGTGCGGGCGGCCATCTCGGCGAGCTTCTGGCTCACCGCCTGGAAGTCGCGCAGCGGCTTTCCGAACGACGTGCGCTCGCCCGCGTGGTTGATTGCCATGTTGAGCGCCAGCTGCGCCATGCCAACGGCGAACGCCCCGACACTCGGGCGAAAGAGGTCGAGTGTCTGCATCGCGACGGAGAAGCCCCGATCGACCTCTCCCAGGACGTGATCGGCAGGGACGAACGCGCCGTCGAGCTCGAGCGTGCCGATCGCATGAGGGGATAGGAGGTCGAGCCCGCGGCCCGAGACGCCCTGGGTATCGCCGGGCAGGACGAATCCGGTCACGCCGCGCGTGCCGGCCTCGGCGGTCCGAGCGAAGATCGAATAGACGTCGGCGCCGGGCGCGTTGGAGATCCACTTCTTCTCGCCCGACAATCGGTAGCCGCCGTCGGCCTTCTCGGCCCGCAGGCTCAACGCCCCGGCATCGCTTCCCGCGTGCGGCTCGGTCAGGGCAAACCCGGCCACGGCTTCACCGCTTGCGACTCTCGGGATCCACCGGGCGCGCAACTCCTCCGATCCCGCCAGCACGATCGGGTAGGCCCCCAGGCCCTGCAGGGCGAAAGCGGTCTCGGCCGCGGTCGATCCGCCGGCGAGTCCCTCCCGCAGAACGCACAGAGTCGTTGCCGACACCGTTCCATCGGGGGGGAACAGCCGGGGCAACACGCCGGTTTCGCCGAGAGCCCGGATCAGCGGCCGGTTGACCCGGCCGGCTTCCCCGTCCATCGCGAGGGTCGCGAGCTGCTCGCCGGCGATTCGTCTCGCCTCCAACAGCTCGTCGCGCTGCTCAGCAGTCATCCAGTAAGGGAAGTCCTCGCCGACCATGAGCGAGACCGTACTAGCAAGGCACGATTCGCATGCGACTCACCGCCGCACCAACCGGCCCGCCGCACGTTCCGCGAAAGTAATAGTTTGACCTTCGCCGACCGGGCAGTGTCCCAGCAGAGGAGGGAGCAGCGGTGACAGCGGAGTCCCCGTACTGGAACCCACGCCACGAGACGATGCCGCGCGACGAGCTCGAGGCACTACAGGTGCGCAAGCTCAAGAACTTGCTCGAGTGGACGGACGCGCAGGTGCCGTATCACTCCAAACGGTTGAGTGATGCCGGCGTGAAGGCGGACTCGGTCACCTCCCTGCAGGACCTCCAGCGCATCCCGTTCATGACGCGGGACGAGTGGATGCAGGGTCAACTTGATCATCCACCGTACGGTCCGATCCTCGCGGCTCCAGAAGAA
>JALZCA010000136.1 GCA_030863285.1 Actinomycetota bacterium
GAGAAGGACCCCGCACTCGAACGACGGTTCCAACCTGTTTTCGTCGGCGAGCCTTCGGTGGCCGACACGATCGCGATCCTCCGCGGGTTGAAAGAGCGTTACGAGGTGCATCACGGCGTTCGCATCCAGGACGCCGCGCTCGTCGCCGCCGCGGTCCTGTCGCACCGCTACGTCACCGGCCGCTTCCTGCCCGACAAGGCGATCGACCTCGTCGATGAGTCCGCGTCGCGGCTCCGGATCGAGATCGACTCGATGCCGACCGAGATCGACGTCCTCGACCGCCGCGCGAAGCAGCTCGAGATCGAGAAGGCCGCGATGAGCAAGGAGACCGACGCCGCGTCGCAGGAGCGGCTGGCGCGGATCGAGGAGGAGCTCGCGTCGCTCCACGAAGAGATGGATGCCATGAAGGCCCACTGGGGCGAGGAGAAGGTCGCGATCGACGCGATCCGCGCGCTCAAGGCCGAGATCGAGCAGGTGCGAGGCGAGGCCGAGCGGGCCGAGCGCGACGGCGACCTCGGGCGCGCCGCGGAGCTCCGCTACGGGCGGCTCGTCGAGCTCGAGCGGCAGCTGGCGCAGTCGAACGAGGGGCTTGCGCAGCTGCAGTCCGACCGGAAGTTCCTCAAGGAGGAGGTCGACGAGGAGGACATCGCCGAGGTCGTGTCCCGGTGGACCGGCGTCCCGGTGGCGAAGCTCATGGAGGGCGAGGTCGCCAAGCTCGTCGCGACGGAGGAGAACCTCCACGCGCGGGTCGTGGGCCAGGACGAGGCCGTCTCCGCGGTGTCGAACGCCATCCGGCGGGCGCGCTCGGGCCTCGGCGACCCCAACCGTCCCGTCGGGTCGTTCATCTTCCTCGGCCCGACCGGAGTCGGGAAGACCGAGCTCGCCCGCGCGCTCGCGGAGTTCCTCTTCGACGACGAGCGGGCGATGGTGCGCCTCGACATGAGCGAGTACATGGAGAAGCACACGGTGTCGCGGCTCGTCGGCGCCCCGCCGGGCTACGTCGGCTACGACGAGGGCGGCCAGCTGACGGAGGCCGTGCGCCGGCGCCCGTACTCGGTGATCCTGCTCGACGAGATCGAGAAGGCGCACAACGACACCTTCAACATCCTGCTGCAGGTGTTCGACGACGGTCGCCTAACCGACGGCCACGGCCGCACGGTCGACTTCAAGAACACCGTGATCATCATGACGTCGAACCTGGGCTCGCAATGGATACTCGCCGAGGAGACCGACGAAACGATGTCGGAGAAGGTGATGACGACGGTGCGGGACCACTTCAAGCCGGAGTTCCTGAACCGCGTCGACGAGATCATCGTGTTCCACCGGCTGACCCGGGAGCACCTGGCGCAGATCGTCGACTTCCAGGTGGCCCACCTGGAGCGGCGTCTCGCCGAGCGCAACGTCGAGCTTCGTCTCACCGATGGACAGGGCCGCACGGTCGACTTCAAGAACGCGGTCATCATCATGACGTCGAACCTCGGCGCGCAGTGGATCCTGACCGAGGAGGACTACCACGAGAAGGTCATGGCGACCGTGCGGGACTCGTTCAAGCCCGAGTTCCTCAACCGGCTCGACGAGATCATCGTGTTCCATCGCCTGACGCGCGACGAGCTCGCCAAGATCGTCGACGTGCAGCTCGAGCACGTCGCCGAGCGCCTCGCCGAGCGCAAGATCGGTCTTCTGGTGAGCGACGAAGCGCGCGCTTATCTGGCGACCAAGGGCTACGACGCGGCTTACGGCGCGCGTTCGCTGAAGCGGCTCATCCAGCGCGAGATCGAAAACGAGTTGGCGCTGCGCTTGCTCGACGGGACCTTCCGAGACGGCGACACGATCCGGGTGACCGCATCGGGGGACGGTCTCTCATTCGACAACGAGCGTGCTGCCGCCTAAGCCCCCGGTTGTCCGCCACTAGCCGGCTAACGGTAGTGCGCCCGACGACCTCGTGGTTGCGCGTCGTAGGGTTGGAGCATGAGAGCCTTCGTCACCGGTGGAACCGGCTTCATCGGGGGCCGCGTCGTCCAGAAGCTGCGCGACCGAGGCGATGACGTCGTGGCCCTCGTGCGCTCCCGCTCGAAGGCCGACAAGCTCCTGGCGCTTGGTTGCGCGCTCGTCGAAGGCGATCTCTCCGACCAGGAACGCCTGCGGTCTGCCATGCAGAACTGCGACTCGTTCTTCCACATCGCCGCCGTCTACCAGTGGGGGGTTACGAAGGACCAATGCCGCGAGATGCACGAGGCGAATGTAGACGGCACGCA
>JALZCA010000154.1 GCA_030863285.1 Actinomycetota bacterium
TTGTGAGACAGGATGGACCTCAGATCTCCACGACCACGCCCTACATCGACGAGCTCGAGACCAACAGCGATGGCGCACGCTTCAATCCGCGCTCGCTGCGGATAGCGCTCGAACGCGATCTCTTCGCCGAGTTCGACGACGACCTCGCACTCGGCTCGTAACTCGAGGACGTCTCGAGCATCGAAACTCGGCCGAGACAACCACGTATCAGTCGTCAGGTATCCGACTGCAGCTCTGTCGCCCGAAGCGGCCTCGATCTCCGGAATGTTGAGAGCAACCTTCCATCCCACATGGCGCGCCCCGTCCGATATTCGTTGACGGTATCGACGAGCTTGTTCTAGCAAACCCGCCGCCAACTGCGGGTCAACTGACGACCCAGAGGCCCGTCGGAAGACGGGCTCGTCATCCATCTTTGGAACGTCCTGACTTCTTGGTGTCGCGTCCGCACAGCGTTTTATGAAACCCATGCGCGCGCCGGTTGGGGGCGAAGGTAACGACCTGGACGATTGCGTTGGTGATCCTATATGCAGCGACCTCTTCGGGTCGAGTCGAACGTCCGAAGCCCCGCAGGTAGGGGGCTAGCTCCGTAGCCTGTGTCCACGAGTCGCGGAGATCTGGTTGCGCCACGACCGCGCCGAGTCGGGGAAGCCGTGACGCAGACGACCGACTCGCCGCGCCCTCGTCGAGGTAGTAGAGGTCGAGGTCGTTGACGTGGGCCGTCGTGCCGCGTTCGTACAGCTCCTCGGTCAAGTGATGGCGCCCTCGGTCACAAGTGTCATGCCCTGCGAATAGCGCATGATCGCGTGTTCGATGAAGTGCTGGGCCCTCTTGTCCCGAGGGATCTCGAACGACGCGGTCTTGAGACACGTCTCGAAGTGAGGAGTGGCGATCTCGTCGCGACGCGCCTCGTACTTCTTCAGCGCCACTTCATCGTCGGCCGAGCCCGACAGAACCGTGTCGACTGCGTCCGCGAGTAGTTCGACGCCCAAGAACGCGTCTGTTATCCCGTCGGCGGGCACGGGGTCCTTGTGGTACGCCGCGTCTCCGACGAGCGCCCATCCGGCCCCGGCGCAGGCGCGAAAGAAGTTCGGGACGTCCTTTCCCCCGCGGACCCACTCCTCCTGCTCGGCTGCTGCGAGGCGATCCCGTACGGCGGGGTATTTGCGAAGCGCGTTCACGTATTCGTCCTGAAGGTTGCGTCGCATGTTGTCGAACTCCTCCACCCGCCTGAGCGCGATCAACACAGTCTGGTCGTTGTCGGTGGGGAAAAGAAGGACGTCTAAGTCGTCGCCGAAATAGACCTCCGCGGCATCCGTTTCGTAGCCGCTCCAGTAGGAGTAAGCCCCACAGGTGAGCGGCGCGATGTACCGCTGCATCTCGGCCCCGACCTTCTCGGCCACGTGCGAGTGTCGCCCGTCGGCGCCGATGACGATCCGAGCGCGCTCCTCGATGCCCGACCTCTCCGCGTCTCGCCCGACGATCCCTACGACGCGGCCGTCCTCGACGATGACGTCCTCGAACGTGAATCGCTCGCGCAGCTCCGCTCCGGCTTCAACGGCGGCGTCCTGCAGGATCTTGTCGAAGCGAGGCCGCCGGGGCGCGATGACGCCGGGCACGCCCGGGACCTCCGGGATGTCCAAAGCGGTCTGCTCTTCGAAGGTGCCAATGACGGCCCTCGTGAACGGCTTGGTCACGGAGAGCACCTCGTCCAGCAGTCCCCACCGCTGCAGGAGAGCGACACCCGGTTGTTGGATGAAGTGGGTGGAGAGCGTGTCGCTCGGGAACGTCGCGCGGTCGACGAGCAAGACGTTGTAGCCCTTGCGGGCGAGGAGCATGGCGGTCGGCGCCCCCCCGCAACGGGCCCCGACGACTATCGCGTCATACACCTTTGCCTCCTCGTCGCCGCCACTGACAGATGG
This sequence comes from Actinomycetota bacterium, assembly GCA_030863285.1. The sequence goes on from JALZCA010000154.1 coordinate 1,920, forward strand.
CTGTCAGCCTACGGGTCGCACCCGAAAGTTATCTCACGCGATTGTCTCCGCCGTCCAAAGGCGGGCTTACCCGGACTCGTCGGCGCGCACGCTCGGGCCTTTAACTCTCGTCCATTTCCGCGACATTCACGCGACACTCGGACGGACTCGGTGGCACGCCTCAAACAACACGTGAGATCTCGTCGGTGGCGCTCTGTACTTGCACCCATTGTTCAGTCGCCTCTTTGTCGCGGTTCTGTTCGGTTGCGGGGATTACGTATGGAGGTTGCCAGTCGACCTTCATAGGGTCGAATCGCGGAGAGGGCCAATGGAGCTCTCGCTTTTGCCTGTGCAGAGGGGATTCGACATCAAATACGGGCTTCGAGCCACCGGAGCGACGTCGGGGGGGCTTCCTCGTTTCGTTGCGACCTTCATTGGTCCCGCGCTTCTCGCAGGTGTTGCGCTCGTTCTCACGGTTGGTCCCTCCGCAACTTCTGCTGGATCTGTCGATGAGACCTGTGGGTCGCACCCCGCAACAATCGTCGGAACGCCGCGCGATGACCTTCTCGTTGGGTCGCCGCGTCGTGATGTCATTGTCGCCAGAGGTGGACACGACGTCATCAAGGCGCGCGCCGGCAACGACCTGTTGTGCGGCAAGAACGGCGCCGACAAGATCAAGGCCGGTCCGGGCGACGACGTGGTGCGTGGCTCGCGGCGGGCGGACGAAATCCACGGTGGTCGGGGGTCCGATTTGCTCGACGGTCGCAAGGGCAAGGACAAGCTCCACGGCGATGCCGGGGCGGACGAGCTCATGGGCGGGTTGGGGATCGATCGCGCCGATGGGGGGGCGGGGCTCGACGATTGTGACGCGGAGACGGAGATCTCGTGCAACTCGAAGCCGCGTGCAAATGCCGATTCCTTCGATGTCGATGAGGACGACGTCCTCGACGTCCCGGCGCCCGGGGTTCTGGGCGACGACACGGATGCCGACGGAGACCCGCTCAAGGCGAAGGTGGCCTCGCCTCCGTCGCACGGAGTCGTCAACCTCAATCCCAACGGCTCTTTGACGTACTCGCCGGATGCCGACTTCGCCGGCTCCGACTCGTTTACCTATCGAGCCAGAGATGCGAAGTCGAGCTCGGCACGCGCGGCGGTCGAGATAGATGTGGCTCCTGTGAACGATCCGCCGACCGACATCACGCTTGGCGACAACACGATCGACGAGAACGAGGCCATCGGCACCGCGGTCGGCACCTTCTCGGTCGACGACCCCGATGCCTCAGACACCAACACGCTGAGTCTCGTCTCGGGCACCG
>JALZCA010000158.1 GCA_030863285.1 Actinomycetota bacterium
GTGGGCGACGAGGTCGTCGAGGCGCTGCAAGACGACGATCACGGCAAGCCCGACCTGCGCGTCGGCGTGGGCGAGGCGGTTCCACTGGGCCGTATCCGCGACTCCTACGTCGCCGCCCGGTTCGCGCTCAAGGCCGCTCCCGTCGCGAAGAGGGTCGCCCTGCCCAGCGACCTCGGCTCCTACGGGTTCTTGCTCGGGGCGCAGCCGCCGGGTGTGCTCGACGGGTTCGTTCGCTCGGTCATCGGCCCCCTCATCGACCGCGACAAGTCGAAGTCCTCACACCTGGTCGAGTCGATCCGCGCCTTTATCGAAGCCGGCGGCCGCTGGGAGCAGGGGGCCGAGGCGCTGGGGGTGCACCGCCACACGCTGCGCTACCGGGTCCGCCAAGCCGAGGAGCTGCTGGGCCGGGATCTATCGGCGCCCGAGGATCGGCTCGAGGTCTGGCTTGCGCTAAAGGCCGCCGAGATCGTCGGGCAGTAGGCGCTTAGCCTTCGCAGTTGTTCTCGATCTCGCCGTTATCACACGTGTCGGTCTCGGAACCGCCGTCGAGATCGTCGAAGCCGGCCCCTCCGTCGAGGTGGTCGTCTTCGGACCCTCCGTCGATCTCGTCATTGCCCGCGTTGCCGTAGAGGTCGTCAAAGCCGGCGCTGCCGTCGATCTCGTCGTCTCCGACCCCGCCTGCGACTTCGTCGTCGTTCCCGATCGCGCTGATGTCGTCGTCGCCGCCTCCGCCTCGCAGTCCGTTAGCGGCCTCGTTGCCGGTGATCGTGTCGTCGAAGTCGGATCCGGTGATGTTCTCGACACTGAAGAAGGCATCGTCGCCTTCGCCCGATGCTTCATTCGACTGGAGGTTCGCCTCGACGGGCGCAGGCGCGCTCTCATAAGTCATCACGTCGGTTTCGTCGCCCCCGTCGAAGAAGTCGTCACCCCGTCCGCCCGCAGCTACATCGATTCCATCGGCCCCGCGCAATTCGTCGTCACCCTTGCCCCCGGTCATGATGTCGTTGCCGTTCTGTCCAAAGAAGAAGTCGGGTCCCTCACCGCCGCGCAGCTCGTCGGCCCCGTCGACCCCGGAGAGGACATCTCCGCCGGGGCCGCCGGTGATGTCGTCGCGTCCGAGGCCACCGACGAGCTCATCGCTTCCGCCGCTACCGTCGACCTCGTCTTCGCCGCGGCCGGCCTTGATCAATGACCTCCCGGCACCTCCGTCGAGTTCGTCATCGTGCGCCGATCCTTCGATGTTCTCTATCGCCACGAGGGAGTCGGCGCCGTCCCCGATTCCAAGCCCGGATGTGATCGAGACCTCGACCGCCGATCCAGATCCCCTGTAGGACACCAGATCGCGTCCGGGCCCCCCCGAGATGCCGTCGTCCCCGGGGCCTCCCGAAAGGATGTCCCCGCTTCGGCCGGCGGCGGTGTCGTCGTCACCGGAGCCTGCGTGGATCGTGTCGGGCGCGCCGCCGGTCTGGATGTCGTCGTTTCCATCGCCTCCGGAGACGAAGTCGGCACCGGCCTCGCCCCACAGCGAGTCTCCTCCGGCGCCGCCGACGATCCTGTCCACTCCGTTGCCCGCGCAGACGACGTCGTTCCCGCCCCGAGCAAGGATCCTGTCCGCGCCGCCGCGGCCGGAGATGACGTCGGCGCCCGGCGTTCCGCGCAACCTATCGTCGCCACCGGTGCCGACGATGGTCGCAAGACGCCCTTCGCATGACGGCGCGGCCGCGACCGGGGGAGCCGTGAGAGCCAAAAGGAAGAGCCCGGGGATGATGATCTGCCCGGGACGAGGGCGTCTGCGCATCAGTCGATTATGCGGGCGGTCGAGTCGTCTGCCACCCCCTTTGCCGTTTATTGGGGGCCGCCACTTCGTACAAACATCGCCTTCTCGTTGCGGCGCTGAGGCCCCTGTTTGGCCCCCCGTCGCGTCGCTACCATCTAGTCGAACCGATAAATCGTCCGGCGGGATGCACCTGCCAGTTCGGGGGAGAGATGACCGAGACGAAGAGCTATCTGGTGGCCGGCGAGTGGCGCAGCGGCTCCGACGCGTTTGACGTGAAGAGCCCCTATGACGATGAGGTCGTGGCGCAGGTCGGGACTCCCTCGGACCAGGACGTCGAGGACGCGATCGCAGCGGCGCAGGAAGCGTTCGACGAGACGCGCAAGCTCCCCGTTCACGGGCGCGCGGAGGCGCTGGGGCATATCTCGAAGCGTCTCGCGGAACGACTCGACGAGATCGCCGAGGTCGTTGCGCTCGAGGGCGGCAAGCCGATCAAGTGGGCGAAGGTCGAGGTGGCGCGGGCCGTCAATACGTTCCGCTGGGCCGCGGAGGAGACGCGGCGCGACGGAGGCGAGCTCATGCGGCTCGACACCGAAGCAAGCTCGGGCTCCCGCGTCGGGCTCGTGCGCAGGTTCCCGCTGGGACCCGTACTTGCGATCGCTCCGTTCAACTTCCCGGTGAACCTGGTGGCTCACAAGATGGCGCCGGCGCTCGCCGTCGGCGCGCCGATCGTCATCAAGCCGGCAACGAAGACACCACTCGGCGCGCTCTTGCTCGGCGAGATCTTCCTCGAGACCGATCTTCCGCCTGTGATGTGCTCGGTCCTTCCGGTGAGCGGGAGCAAGGCGGGCGAGATGGCAGCCGACGAACGGTTCAGGAAGATCTCCTTTACGGGTTCCACCGAGGTGGGATGGAAGTTGCGGGAGGCCGCGCCGAAGAAGGCCGTCACGCTCGAGCTCGGTGGCAACGCGGGGGTCATCGTGCATTCCGATGCCGACCTCGATCAGGCGGCCACACGGATCGCCTTCGGCGGCTACTACCAGGCCGGACAGTCGTGCATCTCGGTGCAGCGCGTGCTCGTGCACGAAGACGTTGCCGGCGAATTCAACGCCAAGCTCGTCGCGGAGGTCGAGAAGCTCAAGACCGGCGATCCCCTCGATCCCGAAACCGACGTCGGACCACTCATCGACCACGATTCGCTCGAGCGCGTCTCGCAGTGGGTCGACGAGGCGGTGCAGGCGGGGGCCGAGGTGTTGACCGGCGGCAAGCGCGAGGATCCCTTCTATACGCCGACCGTCCTCGGACGCACCGATCCCCAGATGAAGGTCCGGTGTCAGGAGATCTTCGGGCCGGTTACCTCGGTCGGCACCTACACCGACTTCGACGAGGCGATCGCCGAGGTCAACAACTCCGACTACGGCCTGCAGGCGGGCGTCTTTGCAAAGGACGTCGACCTCTTGTTCCAGGCGTGGCGCGACATCCAGGTCGGGGGCGTCATTGCGAACGACGTGTCGGCCTTTCGCGCCGACCAGATGCCGTATGGAGGAACGAAGGACTCCGGGATCGGGCGCGAGGGACTTCGTTATGCCATGGACGAGATGAGCGAGCTCAAGATCCTCGTGCTATCGCACGTCCCTCTCTAGAAGCGCGCAACCCGCCGCCCGTCGAATATCGCTCGAGGTGGGGAGGTGCAGTTGTCGCGTCTCATAAGGATCCTGTGGGGCGCTATGTGGTCGGTGGTCGGCCTCGCTCTAATGCCTTTCTTTCGCCGCCGTTCGATTGTGCGCGGGGTCTTGTTGTGCGAGGGGGCGAGCTGGCCGCGCCGCCTCGGCTGGCGCTACCGGGCGATCACCTTCGGCCACGTCGTTCTGGCGGTTGACGAGCTGGATCCGGAGACGCTGCGGCACGAGCTGGCCCACGTCGCCCAGTACGAGCGGTGGGGGCCGCTGTTCGTCCCCGCCTACCTGCTGGCCTCGCTTCGGGCCCGGTTCGCCGGGGGCGACGCCTACCGGGACAACCAGTTCGAGGTCGAGGCCCGGCTCAGGGCCCAGGTGGAGCCCGCGGAGTAGAAAAATCTGCCAACGCGCGCTCAAACCACGTCCGGGCGTGTCGATTCATAGTTATGGACGAGGAATCCGTCACCCGCGCCGATCGGACCCGCTGTTCGTCCTGCGGCCACACGAGTCGGCCGCTGGCCGAGTGGTGCGAGCACTGTCTGCGTGATTTCGGCCCCGCCGCCCGGAGGGCCAGCCGCCCATCACGGGAGCGCCCGCGTGCCCAAGGCGAGGACCGGCGCAAAGCCGTTTCGGCCTAACTCGACGGGGTGGCTCCGGCCCGGCTGGTGAACCTGGGGCCCGCCTCTAGCGTTCTTGCAACGTGACCACCGCTAGGG
>JALZCA010000164.1 GCA_030863285.1 Actinomycetota bacterium
CCCTAGATGCCCCCTCCGAACCCGGCATGGCCACAACGTGTCTTCGCCGCGAAGCCACCGCGTGGCGGCCAAAGCCTAAACCCGCGGCGGTCCTTGTCTGACACCCATGCGACCCGTCAGGCTGTGACAAGACGACTCGCCCACACACGGAGATCGCATGACTCTGTACGAGGTCCTCAAGTACGTCCACATCGTCCTGGCGATTCTCGCCATCGGCTTCAACGCCTCCTACGGGATCTGGCTCGCGCGCGCCGCAAAGGAGCCCGAGCACACCGGTTACGCGCTACGAGGCATCAAGGTCTTGGACGACCGCGTGGCGAACCCCGCCTACGCGCTTCTCTTCGTCACCGGCGTGTTGCTTGTGCTCCTCGGTGACTGGTCGTTTAGCTCGTTCTGGATCGCAACCGCGATCGCTCTCTACGTCATCGCCGTCCTGGGCGGGCTCTTCGGCTACACGCCAGTCCTGAGAAACCAGATACTGCTCGCGCAGGCCGGCAAGGTCGACTCGGACGAGTTCCGGGCACTCGGCAAGCGCGGCATGTTGATAGGGATCTTTCTCGCCATCGACGTCTTGGCCATCGAGTTCTTGATGGTGACCAAGCCCACGCTGTGAGGCGTTATTCGCCATAGCCCGGCGCCAGCGGGAGCTCGTGGCGGGCGGCGAGCTGTACTTCCCACGGCAGCGGCCACGGGTTCGGAAGACAACCGTTTAGCTCGGTGCTCTGCTGCGCCATGATCGGCGCCTTCCGTCCGGGCCTGGGGCACTGCCCGTCCGGGTGGTGCTGACCCAACAGGTGTCCGAACTCGTGGTTCACGAGCATCCGTTTGTACCCGAGTAACGTCCCCGTCCACTTCGGCGTCGCATAGCGCCAGCGGTCGGCGTTCAGCGCGACGACGGGTCCGTTCTGACACGAATAGGTGCCATAGGTCTCGTAAGGAAGACAGAGGCGGTCGACCACCGACCCCTCAGCGAGGACCACGCGATAGCGCGCCTGGGCCCGGCGAACGAGGTCGAAATCGGCCCGCTCCCAACCGCGCGGATCCGACAGCGTCGACTCCGCGACCCGCTCGAAGTCCGCGGTCGCCGGGTCGTGCACGCGGCGCACGAGCATGTACCGCACGACCACCGGACGTTGGCGGTCGGGCGCTCTTGTGGGCGAGGGCTTCGCTTCCGGAGAGGGCGAGGGCTTCGCTTCCGGAGAGGGCGAGGGTTTCGCTTCCGGAGAGGCCGAGGGAGATCGAGGTTGCCGAGTTCGATCACTCGGGTTCGACGAGGGCGACGGGCGCGCCTGCGGCCGGGGCTCGGACGGGCTCGAGCACGCGCTCAGCGCGAGGCACAAGCAGGCACAGACAATGCCGGTCCGCATCGGCCAAAGCGTAAGACCGGATGCGCGTATCGGTCAGCCGGTGCGGTTCTCGAGTTCGATCAGCCGGCGCGCCGCAAGCAGCGTCGCCCACATGTTGCGCCGGACGATCCGTCCCGCGAGCTGCTCGACGAGCAACCCGACCGGACCGCCACTCAGATCGAAGCCGACCTCGAACGTGAGGTCGGTTCCTCCCGCGACCTCGCTGAGCTGCCACCGGCCCTCCTGGTGGATCCCGCGCTCCCACGTCCACGTGATCAACTCGGGTTCCTCCCAGCGCTCGACGCGAATGATGCCGCCCGCCTCGATCGATCCGACCTTCATCAACACGCGGTAACGGGCGGCCGCGGCGCGCTTCGTCCGCGACAACGACTCCCAGCGCGTGATTCCGACGAAGAAGTCCGGATAGCGCTCCGGGTCGCCGATCAACTTGAAGACGCTCTTGCGGTCGGCATCGATCTTGATCGTCCTCGTCACGGTTTTCATATGAAGGGAGGCAGCACGCGGTCCGCGGCAAGTGCGGTGAGGCTCTCCTGCATGCGGGTCAGCACGTAGTCGTATGCGGTGTCGGAGTCGGCTTCGTCGCCGAAGCGCTCGTTTACGTCGATCGGTTCCAGCACGTCCATCCGGATCTTCGCCGGCAACGGAACGTGCCCGAGGAAATCGCCGATGTTCAGCCCCCATGGGAGTGCGAGCGAGATCGGCATTACCTTGAGCCGGGCGCGCTTGTCGAGCTGCAGCAGCTCCGCGATCCGCCGGCCGTCGGTGAGCGGAAGGTAGGTGTCCTGCCCGCCGACCGATACGACCGGGACGATCGGGACACCGGTCTCCTTGGCGATCCTCAAGAACCCCTTGCGTCCGTCGAAGCGGATCTCGTGTCGGGCCGTCCAGGGCCGGTGGGTGTCGACGTCGCCACCGGGATAGACGAGCACCGACGCGCCGCTCTCGAGCACGGTCGTCGCGGCCTCGGGAGCGGCGGTGATGATCCCCCACTTCTTCGCCAGCCGCCCAATGATCGGCCAAGACGTCACGAGCGAATGCGCCAGCGCGTAGACGGGTCGCTCGACGCCGAAGTAGGTGTTGAACGCAAGCATGAAGACCATGCTGTCGGGCGTCATGTTCCCGCCCGAATGATTTCCGACGAAGAGAACGGGACCGTCGGGGACCTTGTCGAACCCGTTTACCTCGGCGCGGAAGTACACCGTCGTGAACAACCACATGCCCGGGAGCTGGTAGCGGATGAAATCGGGGTCGCGCGCCTCTAATTCCGCCTCCGCGATCTCGACGCGCGCGCGTTCCTTTTCTTCGCGCGCCTTCGTGGTCGTCGCGCTCACGTCGGGATCATCCGAGCGCCCCGTGCGTCGAGCGCGTCGAGCACATCGGACACGCCGGTGCGCAAGGAGACGACCTCTCCGATCACGATGACGGCCGGAGC
>JALZCA010000226.1 GCA_030863285.1 Actinomycetota bacterium
CTGTCAGCTTCGCCCGGGCGGACGACAAGAACCTGTTGTTGATCGCGCGCTGAACGGGGCTCATGACGACGTCGGCCAGAACCAGTACTCGGGGAAGGCCGAAAAAAACACGCGGCCGTCATCAAGATCCACGAGCCGATGTCGTACGGCCATCCCCAGCTGATGTGGAGCACACCGGGAATGACGAGCACTGCGATCGTCGTCAATACGAGAGACGTCATCAGCAACCGCCAAGCGCGCCCGGTCATCGCGAGAGGTTTCTTAGCCGTCATGGGGCGCAGGAAGCGAGCTCGGTCTCGGTTCGAGCGACACCACTCGAGGAACCTCCTGCGCTTGTAACCCTCTAGTTGGAAGACGTGCAAGGCGCGCCGTGCGCGGAAGTACTGCCACACGAGGAATAACGGAACGAGCCCGTAGACGATCGTGCGCAACACGATCGAGTACCCGTAAAACGGGTCTATGCGGCCCACCTAGGACGCCTCGAAGAAATGCTTGACGACGCGACAGAAACGATCCGGCTCATCGAGATAGGCGAAGTGTCCCGCGCCCTCGAAAACGACGAGGCCGGAGTCCGGAATCAGACTTTCCATCGCCCGCGCGTGTGCGAGCGGAACGGCATCGTCCTCGCTCCCCCACACGAGCAAGGTCGACGAGCGCACCCGATGCAGCAAGTAGCCGATGTCTTCATTGACCACCTTGACCATTATCGGCCGCATGGGACCCGCGTCTTTGTAGTCCTGCGACGCGATCCGGTCGTAGACGGCGTCACGCAACTTCTGGCCCGGCCCCCCGAGCTTTCCCGCCGCTCGCGCGACCTTGGACACCGCCCGCTTCGCGCGCACCTTCGCGCTGGGCGGTGACGTCAGTCCCGACGACCCCACGATCACCAGCTTGTCGACCGCGGCGGCCTGAGTTGCCGCGAGATAAAGCGAGGTCTTCGCCCCGAACGAGTGACCGACGAAGTGGGCTCGCTCAATACCGAGGTCGCTCAAGACGTCGGCAACGAATTGCGCGTAATCCGCCGTGCCCCACACGCCGCGCGGCGCCGGGGATTCCCCGAATCCCGGGAGGTCGAGCGCGATGACCTCCATGTGCGGTCGAAGGCAATTGACGACCGGCGCCATGGATTCGATGCGCCCGCCCCATCCATGCAACACGAGAACGGGTTCGCCGCCTCCACTGCGTAGGACGCGCACGTCGTGGCCTCCCACGTTGCGGGTTTCGGTGTCGTAGTTCATGAGGCGGCTCCGAGCGAGTCGGAGCGGCGCGGCGGGATTACCAGCGGCGCGGCGGGCGGCGCGAGCGACGGTGCTGGCGCGCCTTGGGGTTCTTGCGCCTGCGCTCGGGGGCCTGGGTTGCGGGACGAGGACGCTCCGCCTGAGCCTTCGCGACCGCCTCGACGACTTCCTTCGTCGCGCCGGTGTCGGTCTCACCCGAGCTCAACAACAGTTGAAGGAGCACCGAACGCTCGAACTCCTCGAGCGATTCGGCCACCTTCTGGCGCGGCCCCTGAGGCGAGTCCCACTCCGACACGATCCGCTCCGCGTGGGAGACGCCCACGCGCAAAGGGATCTTTCCGACTTTGCCCTGCCAGACCAGTTCTTTGGCTTCCATGCAAACCACCTCGTGTTGGATACGTTGCGTCGCCCGCCGTGAGGAAGAGAAGACCTGTTGCGACGCCGAAAAGCCTGCCGGCAAGAGGACCTTGGGCGGCTCGCAACCCATGATAACGGTTGGCGAACCCTACTTGCGGGTCTCCCTTCGCCTCCCGCGCGGGCGGATAGGGTGCCCGCCGTGACGACATTCGAGAGAACTACGGCGCTCCGCGCTCTCGGGGACGGCGTTTTCGAGGCGGACATCGATGATCGCTGGCAGGTCGTCCGCGGCCCCCACGGCGGCTACCTCTCGGCCATCATCCTCAAGGCATTGCTCGAGGTGCAGCCGGATCGCGACCGGCACGTCAAGTCGTTCACGACGCACTTCCTCGCGGCGCCCAATGCTGGCCCCATGCAGGTGCGCGTATCGCTCGAGAGGACCGGGAAGTCGATGAGCTTCGCAACGGCGCGCGCTCAACAGGACGGCAGGGTCGTCGCGCTGGCGCTGGCCGCGTTCTCGACCCCGTGGCCCGGCCTCGCCTTCGACAACTACCCGATGCCGGACCTACCGGGGCCGGAAGACGGCTTCCCCGTCCCGACCGAAGGAGACGGCATCCCGAAGTTCCTCGGCAACTTCGACATGCGCTGGCTCATCGGCGAGCAGCCGTTCTCGGGCGCGGGCGAGGCGATCGTCGGCGGCTGGTACCGCCTACGCGAGCCGGTCCTGGCGGACGCGCCGGTCGTCGCGGCACTTCTCGACGCCTGGCCTCCCGCGGTGTTCCCGAAGGCAACGCAACTCGTCGTCGCTCCGACGATCGACCTCACGATGCACTTCCGCAGCCCGCTCCCCCTCGAGGGGGCCGGCGCGGAGGACTTCTACCTCGGTCGATTCACCTCGCGGCTCGCGCGCGATGGCTTTTTCGAAGAGGACGGCGAACTGTGGGCCAAGGACGGCCGGTTGATAGCGCAATCGCGCCAGCTCGCCCTCGCGCTGACACCGGAATCCCAGTAGTCCGACCACGAACATCCGCCTCACGAGAGCGGCCAACGCGGTCTCGGCGGCCTATCCTTTCGCGCCCATGTCACTGCTCCTGCCGGTCCCGAGCGACGAACGGCCCCGCCGTCTCGTCCAGCTCTACCTCGGCCTCGCGCTCTACGGCCTGAGCACCGCACTCTTGGTCCACGCCGATCTCGGCCTCGATCCCTGGGACGTCCTGCACCAGGGAGCGAGCCGGCAAACCGGCATCTCGATCGGCATCTGCACGGTCGGCATCGGGGTCGCCGTGCTGCTCCTGTGGATCCCGATGCGGCAGCGGCCCGGCCTGGGCACGATCAGCAACGCGATCCTCGTCGGCCTGGCGGTCGACGCGGCCCTCTTGTTGCTCCCGGCCCCCGACGAACTGCCGGCGCGCGCGACGTTTCTGGTTCTGGGAGTGGTGCTCAACGGGATCGCCACGGGGATGTACATCGGCGCCGGCCTGGGACCTGGCCCCCGTGACGGCCTCATGACCGGGATCGCCGCGCGCGGGCACTCGATCAGAGTCGTGAGGACGCTCATCGAGCTCACGGTCTTGGGGTTCGGCTGGCTTCTGGGAGGTTCGGTCGGTGTCGGCACCGTCATCTACGCGCTCGCCATCGGCCCGCTGGCTCATGTCTTCATCCCGATGCTCACGATCGGCCACGCCGGCCCGGCGACTCCGCCGGACGCGCACACGAGCATCGCCTGACGGCGTTCTCTCAACAACCGCGTTCCTGCCGCCGATGAAGACGTATGGAGGGGGATGCAAGACGCAGGCGACTCGTCCTGGTGGGAGTCGCCCTCGCAGCGATACTCGTTCGCTTGATCGACCCATCGACCACGGGGTCGATCAGCGTGCAGCAGGCCATGGGCGACGTCGCGCAGGGAGCCTACGACCCGCGCGGCTTTCGCTTCCGCCACGTCGACGCAGACTCGGGCGAACCCGTGCGCTACGACGCTTGCAGCTCGATCCACTACGTGATCAACCCCGATCTCGCGCCGCCGGGTGGGATCGAGGACGTGCACACCGCAATCGAGGAGACCTCGAAGGCCACGGGCATTCAGTTTGTCTACGACGGCGAGACCGACGAGCAGCCGCTCGCGCAGCGAGAGGCGTATCAGCCCGATCGCTACGGTGAGCGCTGGGCGCCGATCCTCATAGCGTGGGCGCCGGCGCTCGTAATGCCCGAGAATCCGAGCGTCGAGGCCGCGGGACTAGCCGGCAGCGAGTTCCGCACGAACGACGACGGTGATTCCGTCTACGTCACCGGCAGCGCGACCTTCAATGCCAGCACCGACTTGGCCAGCGGGTACGCAGGCCAGACGTGGGGACAGGTAATCGTTCACGAGATGGGCCACGTCGTCGGCCTGGATCACGTGGAGGACCCGATGTCCGTGATGCACCCGCGCGTCACGTTGCGACCCGCCGCATGGGGCGACGGCGACCGCCGGGGATTGTGGGAGCTCGGCCTAGGCCGCCCCTGCATCGAGACGCCCGAGCTTCCCTGAGTCGATCTCGCCCAGAGCGGTAGCTCTCGACATACACCTTCTCGTGAGCGGCTATGGATACAACTTCTCGTGGCGCTCCAACATGGCGACGAACTTGTCGATGCGCCTGGCCCTCGTCTCCGGGCGTTTGGCCTCTTCGATACGAAAGAGGATCGCGTAGCGGTTGGCGCTGTTGAGCGTGGTGAAGAACTCGCGGGCGCGCTCGTTCTCGTCGAGACGTTGTTGCAGATCCGGTGGCACGCGCGCGTCCTTGGGGCTCGCGTAGGCGGCATCCCAGCGCCCGTCGGCCTTGGCCTGCTCGACCTCTCGAAGGCCTGCCGGGGTCATCAAGCCCTCGGCGATCAGCCGCTCGACCTTTTCGGTGTTCCTTTTCGACCACCTGCTGCGGGGCCGCCGCGGCGAGAAGCGCTGGAGCCAGTAGTCCCCTTGCGACTTGCCCTTCTGTCCGTCGATCCAGCCAAAGCACAGCGCGACGTCGAGCGCCTCGTCGTAGGTGATGCTGGGCACACCCGAGCCCTTCTTGGCGATCTTCACCCAGAGCCCGTCCGGATCCGTGTGGTTCTTTTCGAGCCACGCGCGCCAGGACTCTGCCGAGTCGAACGCGCGGGCCGGGAGGTCCGAAAGCTTACTCATGGCGGTTCTCCAAGGAGATGTGGCAGGAGCTAGTTGCCTTGTTCCTCGGGATCGCGCTCGAAGTCGCGCTCCTCGACATCGGGGTAGGTCGCACCGCACTTATCGCAGTTCAATCGACCCTCTACCTTCGGTGCGCCACAATTCGGGCACGTTCCCTCGTCGGCCATCCGTCCTCCTGTTCGTCCGGCAGCGTTGGGCCCACAGGCGCTGCGCGCTTGATCCTTGCCCTTCGGTCAACTCGAAGTCACTTCTTCGAGTGCCTCGTCCAGTTCCACGAATCCCGGTGCGGCATCTCCGCGCGCGAATCTACCGATCCATTCCTCATACCACGAGCGCCATCGGCCTTCCCTGTAAGCCTCTTCGACGACGCCGCCCACGTAATCTGCGAATTCAACCTCGCCTTGGGGGACGACGGCGCTCAGAAAGAAGCGTCCGAGGCGTTGCTCGCTCAACACGCAGCGACCGCATTCGTCGACCGCGATCCGAGCAAGCGCCACGTCCGGCCCGGCTATCGCGTCCACGCGCCCCGCGTAATGGAGGTCGAGGCACGCGGTCAAAGACGGCCGCGACAAAGCGCTCCGCAAGACGCGAGCAGGCAGTGCGATCCTCCACGGTTCCTCACTCGAGCAGAGGGTCGGACGCGAGCCAAGCCGGCGCGCAGCGCGCGTCATCAACGTCCCGAAGCTGGTGAGGTAAGGATCGGTGAGCGTCGATCGCTTTGCGAGTGTCGCGGTCAGCGGCCGTAAGGGGAAGGACAGGTGGATGTCGCTCCGCGCGGGCAGGTGCGCCACTGCATCTGCAGCCGAGGGGGCGAACCGAAGTGCGACGCCGAGCGACGACGCGATCTCTCGTGCCACCTCGACTGCAAACCCTTGGTAGGTGGTGAGCGATGGGTTCACGTCTCCCGGGGGCGGGCGCCCCTCGTACGGAACCGCAACCAGAAGTTGACCGTCCGACCGGATGCGCTCGATCAACGTCGGCGTCGAGCGTTGCGAGTTGCCCGGTGAACACGACGCGAGCATGAGAACGACGGCGCCGGCGGCCGACAACTTGCCACGCATCTTCCAGGAACGTCGACCGGGCGGGGAACTACTCCAGCCCGACTATGGGACGTGCGAGATCCATGTTCGGCGCAAAAGACATCTGTACTTCGCGGCCCTGGCAGGACAGAACAGCGTCCTGGTCGGCTCCCTCGAACTCGACGACTCCGTCCGCGACCAGCTTCTCATCGGCGTCTCCGAACGCCGCGCGATACCAGCTCCTCAACGAGGAACAGAGCAGACCCTCGTAGTCCTCATGCTCCACCATCGTCAGGCCGACGATGTATTCGGTCGACGCCACGCCGACCGTCCACACCTGATAGCGACCACCTGCCCACGAAGCGGCGCGGGCCAGCGGGCGCGACAGCGCCTGATCCTCACGGTCACCCGGCGCCTCGAACATCGCCTTGAGGTGCGCGGCCCCGATCTGGCCTTTGTCGCGCACCTGCCAGAGCTCCTCGGGGGGATGGCCTAGGTTCGGCGGATTAACGGCCTCTTCTCGATCGAGGTAACGCTCGGGGAACAAGACCTGCGCGGTGGTCGTCGGGGGATCGTTATAACCCCTATCGATGCCCTTCCAACCCTCCTCCTGGAAAACGGTGCAGGCAAAGGCGAGTCCCGACTGGTAGGGGAACAGCGCGGTGTCGATGAGCAGGTACGGGATACCGGCTCCGCGATCTTCGGCAAACCTGTCTTTGAACGCGATTTGCGATGCAACCGCTTTGTCCACTGCCTTGGGCGGCGACAACCGCGAGAGCAATCGGAGCTCCGACAAAGAGGCGTCACCCTCGACGAGCGCGGACCTGGCCAACGAGACGTCGTCGACGATTGGCTCGACTCCCTTCGCCGGGAGCCCGAAGCGCTGGTCCGCCGCCGCGTGCGTCATCTCGTGCGCCATCACGACGTACTCGCTATCGAGCTTGCCCTTCCTTTCGATGACGATTTGTTGGTCGGCGGGGTTGTAGAACCCGGCGACAAGGCCGGCGTCGTCACCCGCGAGGAAGAAGTTGACGTTGAAGCCTTGCGGCGTCACGCCGAGCGCCCATGCCAGCAGCTTGGTTGTCACGCGCTCGTCCGGAGGCACCGTGACGCCGGCCTCCACAACGGCGCGGTCGAACGCCTTCGGCTGGACGAGGCTGACCTCGGGAGAGGTGAACTCGATCGAGCGGCTCGTCTCGACCTGGTCCTGGATGAAGTCTTGCGGGCCGGTGTACATGCCGGCCACCGCCTGAACGTCTATGGGTTGGCGGTAGAGACACTTCTCGATGTTCTCCGGCGTCAGCTTCGCTTCGATGACCGGAGGCTTCGCACGCGGCAGAGGCTCGAACTTCTCGGGGGCCGCGGCCGAGGGTGCCGCTTGGTCGGGCGCGCTCGACGACTCGCACGCCGCCGTCAGAAGCGCGAGACCAAGAAACGCAGCCGCGATACGGCTGGTGAATCCTGTCCGTGAATGAGCCCGCCAGATCGCCACCACGACCCCCACCGTCAGCGCCCCATCGAATACGGACCAAACTCTACCAGTGCAGGAATATTTATCGTCAGGCCCGGCGCGACACTCTGCTCGGCATGTGTGCAACCACAAAGCGACGACGCGATCTTGCCGGACCACGCTCGCTCGGCTTTAAACGCGCTTCTTCATCGCGCCGCGGAGTCTTCGTGGGGATTCTTGCTGGAGCGGTCCTTGCCGCATGCACGACCGGGGAAGGATCCGGGCCCTCGGAAGCCGCGCCTTCTCCGACCGCGAGTCCGGCCATCGTCGACGGAGAGCCGTGTCCGCCGGCGCCCGAGCACCTCGATCTCCCACCCGAGGCCGGGTGCGCGTCCTCGACCTCGAGCGACTTCGAGCCGGACGAGGACGCTCAAACCTTCATCGCCTACGCACTCGTCGACCAAAGGCGCCTTCCAGAGGAATGGCACCTGCGCGTCACGCGCGACGACGGCGATCATCTCGACCAGCGAGTAGCGATCGGTAGCGACGCGAGCTATCCGCTGGTCTTGGGCGCCGAAGACGCCGACGGGCGTGGGCTCGACGAAGCGTTCGTCAAAGTGCTTTCGCACTCGTACCACTCGGGAAAGACGTACGAGGTCGCCATGTTCGGCGTCCGCAAGGATCGGTTCTTCCAAATCGAGGCCGACGGCGAGCCTCTTGTGTTCCAAATCGGGGGAGTCTCGGTGTTCGGTCAAGGTGCCGAATGCCGCGACGTCAACGCCGACGGAAGGCCGGAGTTCTTGGTGCTCTACATCGACGGCGTCCACAACGAAGTGCAGGAGACCGTGGAACGCATCTACTCGTGGCGGAATCGGTCGCTGAGCCTCATGCGACGCGAAGAGGGCCGGCTCGTGAAGACGGGATATTCGGATCCGCTCTTGTGGCGCTACTACTCGCTCCGCTGCTTTGATTTCGAGCCGCCGTATCCGTTTAAGCGAGGTTGAGTCTCCGTAGAGGCTCGGATACCTGCCGCTTGACTCACCCGTTCTTCGGGTAGGGACGTAGCCGGTTGAGATGCAGCCGCGGACATCGGGATACCAAAGGAGTCCCCAGTGAGATTTCTTGCCCAGCGCAGCAGAATCGTCGTGCTCGTCCTCGCGCTGACCCTCGGAGCCGTGGGTCTGGCCTGCGACGAGGGAGGCGGCGACGTGCCGACGGAGGAACAGACGGATCCCGAGGGGGCCGGCAACCAGGCGCCCGGTGGAGACGCCGAGATCCCCGAGGGCGACGGCGACGGAGAGTAGGACCTCCTGACCCCGCCCCTTGGGGCGTCTCGAGAACATCTTCCTGGTTCAAGGCGCGTCCGGCTTATCCAGGCGCGGCGCCAGTAGCGCAGCGACGCCGGCTCCACACGCGTTCGCGACGAGGTCCCAACCAGTGTTCGAGAAGCCGCCTACGTTCGACTCTTGGGGCAGCAGCGTGATGAGGAACTCGATCGTCTCGTTGACCGCCCCCACGCCGAGGCCGACAAAGAACGCAATGACGGCCAGGGACTTCACCGCCGCGTCCGGACGCGCCACCTTTCGAGCCACCTCGTAGCCGACGAGGGTGGAGAACCCAAACCCGAAGAAATGCACGACCTTGTCGAGCCGCATCTGGCTGTCGTTGATGGACCACTCGTAGAGCACG
>JALZCA010000244.1 GCA_030863285.1 Actinomycetota bacterium
ATGGGCACCATCCGCATGCTCGAGGCGGTGCGCGCATCGGGCGTCGAGACGCGCTTCTATCAAGCCAGCTCGTCGGAGATGTTCGGACTGGCGCCGGCCCCCCAGAGCGAGGAGACGCCCTTCTACCCCCGCAGCCCCTACGGGGTCGCCAAGGTCTTCGCGCACTGGGCCACGGTGAACTATCGCGAGGCGCACCAGTTGTACGCAGCGAACGGGATCCTCTTCAACCACGAGTCGCCGCGACGGGGCGAGACCTTCGTCACCAGGAAGATCACCCGGGCGGTTGCTCGCATCCGCGCCGGCCTGCAGGAAAAGCTCTATCTCGGGAACCTCGAGGCCAAACGCGACTGGGGCTACGCGCCCGAATACGTCGAGGCGATGTGGCTGATGCTGCAGCAAGACGAGCCCGACGACTTCGTCATCGCCACCGGGACCGCCCATTCGGTTCGCGAGTTCGCCCAACTGGCCTTCGGCCACGTAGACATGGACTACGAGCGATACGTCGAGATCGATCCCGCCTACCGCCGCCCGGCGGAGGTCGACTTCTTGATGGGCGACGCTTCCAAGGCGCGGCGGGTCTTGGGATGGAAGCCCAAGACGACCTTCGAGGAGCTGGTGCCGCTCATGGTCGACGCCGACGTCCAGTTGCTCGAGGACGAGCTCTCGGGGCGGCTCGTGCGCCAGGATCGCGATCATTGAGGGGATCGGGAAATCATTTGGCTCACGAGCGGTTACACCAGAGGTCACCAGCAACAGGGGTCGTTGCAATGGGCGGGCCTGAAATCGACAATCTGAACTTGGGGCTCTCCAGGCATTTTCGAGTCGTCGCTAGAGGCTGAGGAAGGATCGGCGTGGACATAGAGATCGGTATTGGGAAGTCGGGCCGGCGGGCCTACGGCTTCGACGACGTAGCCATCGTTCCGTCCCGCAGGACCCGGGACCCCGACGACGTCGACATCTCATGGGAGATAGACGCGTTCAAGTTCGATCTCCCGTTGATGGCGTCGGCCATGGACGGAGTCGTATCGCCCCGGAGCGCGATCGAAATCGGGCGTCTCGGCGGTCTCGCGACGCTGAACCTCGAGGGCGTGCAGACCCGCTACGAAGATCCGGATTCGATCCTTGCGGAGATCGCGGAGCTCGACGACGACAAGGCAACCGTTCGCATGCAAGAGCTCTACCAGGAGCCGATCAAAGAGGAGCTCATCTACAAGCGCATCCGCGAGATCAAAGACGGCGGCGTCATCGCGTCTGCTTCGCTTACGCCGCAGCGGGTCGAGCGCTATCACAAGATCGCGCTCGAGGCGGAGCTGGACATCCTCGTGATCCAGGGCACCGTCGTGTCCGCTGAGCACGTCTCGGAGACGACCGAGCCCCTGAACCTCAAGCGCTTCATCGCGACCTACGACATCCCGGTGATCGTCGGCGGCTGTGCGTCCTACTCGACGGCTTTGCACCTCATGCGGACCGGCGCGATGGGCATCCTCGTGGGAGTCGGCCCCGGGGCCGCGTGCACGACGCGCGGCGTGCTCGGGATCGGCGTCCCGCAAGCGACTGCGATAGCCGACGCGGCCGGCGCGCGGATCAGGCACCTCGACGAGACCGGTCGCTACTGCCATGTCATTGCCGACGGGGGTATGCGCACCGGTGGCGACGTCGCCAAGGCAATCGCTTGCGGAGCCGACGCGGTGATGATCGGCTCGCCACTGGCCGCCGCCAAGGAGGCTCCGGGGCACGGCTATCACTGGGGCATGGCGACGTTCCATCCGACGCTTCCGCGCGGTGCGCGCGTGAAGACCGAAGTGCGAGGGACGCTCGAGGAGATCCTCGTCGGTCCGGCACGCGAGAACGACGGACGCATGAACCTGTTCGGTGCGCTGCGGACGAGCCTCGCGACGTGCGGCTACGCCAATATCAAGGAGTTCCAAAAGGCCGAGGTGATGGTTGCGCCGTCACTGCAGACCGAGGGCAAGCTCCTACAGCGCTCGCAGCGCATCGGTATGGGGGCCTAGGTAGCGACCTCTTCGTTGTAAGAGACGGACTCGAGGATCTTGTCGAACTCGGCAGTCGATTTCTCGCAGCCCGCTTCGATGCACGAGTGGATGAACATGACCATCTGCGGCTGCGCGCCGTCGGTGACGCTCATTGCCACGTCGAAGTCGGCCCGCATCCCGTTCATCTCCGCGTAGCCGGCAGCTTCCAGCAACGCGCGCTCGCCGGCGATATCCCGCTTCCCGGGGATCGACCATTCCTCGAGCGTCGCACCGAACGCCGCCGATTCGAAGCCTTGTCTTACCGCTGCTTCGTCGATACGGGTAAAGCTGGACGCGGGACCCGGCGCGGGAGCATGAGCCGCTATGAACATCGCGTCCTCCGCCTCGAGCAGGAGATCCACCTGCGTCCCGGCGGGCATCATGTGCGGAGCAGGTAGCGATTCCTCCGGCTCGCTCCAGTAACCCGAGTAGGAGAGCTCGTAGGTCCCGTCGCTGCTGGCAAAGTCGTTGTTCTGGTGGGAAACGACGAAGCGGACGACGAAAGAGATCGCTCCCATGATCAGAGCGAACGCAATTCGCAGCGCGACTCCCTGTCCGATCCGTGCCAGGAAGGGTCTCTTGTTGGTCGAGCTCGTTGCGCTCCAAGGGGTCGTTGGTGGACGCGTGGCGGAGGCCGGGGCAGTCAAGCTGCCGGGAGGGGAATACGGCGTGTAGCCGGTCTTGGCCCCTACGGAGGCCGGCGCAACAACGGTCGCCGCGGACGACCCGTTCGCCGGCGCGAAGCATTGGTTGCAAAAAGTTGCCGACGCCCCGTTGAGCGCGCCGCACGACCCGCACTTCGTCCTCTCGCTCATCGTCAAGATGTCGGAGTGAAGGGGTCGAGCCTGAAAGATTCCGCCCCCGGCCGAGGCAAATCTACGTATAAGTACGTAGTTAGCGGGGCCTTGCTCAGGGCAATAGGTCCAGCGGACCGCTTGCACGGGAGTCCGAGAAGTGGCGATTGGGCGGAAATGCCCTGATTAGAAGGTGACCCCCGGGGGAACCACAGAGCCTAGAGACCGGTGAAGGAATCGCAGGTTGCCGCCCCCCCGGGCGTCTGCGCGCATCTATACCACGCCTGCCCTGCTTCGCGGCAATTGTTTTCCCGTTGCTAGCACCGGCCAGGATCTCGCCGCTTGCCGCCTCTCTCCCTCACTCTTGACGTCGCCTGAACACTGACCCACTACCGCCCATTAGGCACAACTTCGCCGTCTTCCTTTAGTCCCCTAGGCACAAGTGCTCTGAGGCCTATTTTTCTCAAGGAAAAGGAATAACTCACCGAACATTCGGTTGACAGTAATGAAGGGCCTCGGCTAGAGTCAGGAAAGCAAAGAGGCAAAGAGACTTAGGAAGTAGGTGGTACGGATGCTGACAGGCCTAATGATCTTCGGCGTAGCGCTCGTTCTGATCGCTCTGATCGTCCGCTACGCGGTCGACACGACCGACGGGCGCGACTGGATGGAGCGTCACGTCCAATGAGCAGCTACGTCATGTGGAGGCTTGACCCGACCCTGTCGCCAGCCCGATCGCTCCCCCCGGTCCGGGCACACGAGGCGACGGCGCAACTCGCCCTCGAGCGGGACGATCGTGAACACGACGATCCCGCCGAGGGTCGGGGCGCGGGAGCCTTCTAGCCGTGGGCGTCGCACTCGACCCGATCGACCGCCAGATCCTCAGGCTGCTGCGTCAGGACGGACGGATGGCGCACTCGGCGATTGCGAAAGAGGTAGGTCTCTCGGGTCCAGCGGTCCACGAGCGCGTTCGCAAGCTCGAGCAGCGCGGCGTTATCGCCTCCTATACGGCGGTCCTCGATCCCGAAGTTCTCGACCGGTCCGACATGGCATTCGTAATGGTCACGCTGTCCGAGGGCAACGAGTTCGCCGCCGACGATCCGATCGTGGCGCGCATCTGCGAGGAGCCGGACGTCCTCGAGTTCCACCGCATCGCCGGCGAGGACTGCTACATGATCAAGATCCGGACCGCCACGAGCAAAGACCTCGAGCAGCTTCTGCGACGTATCCGCTCGATCCGCGGGGTCGCCCGCACGCGCACGACAATCGTCCTCTCGACCGAGCTCGAGAAGCCGACGATCGAGGTTCCCGGCGCCGAAGAAGTGCGAGAGTCCGTCTAGCCCCCAGAACGCCGAGCGCGTAATGGATCACCCCATGCGCGTCGCATTACGCGCGCGACATCGGGTTTCGGCGGGGCCCCGATGAGGCGCATGTAGCATTCGCCCGCAATGAGCGAGCCGCGCACTGTCGAAGAGCTACTCGAGTTGGGCGAGCGCGTCCTCAGCGACAGTTCTCACATCTTCGAAGACCACGACAACGCAGCAGAGGCGCGGGAATTGCTCGCGCACGTCCTCGACGTCGACGAGGAGGATCTCGACGAAGACGGCGAGGCCTCCCGTCGCGAGGCCGAGCGCTACCTCTCGTTGGTGGCGCGTCGAGCCGGCGGGGAGCCCTTTCCCTTTCTCACCGGACACATCGAGTTCTGGGGGCTCGATCTGGACGTCCGTCCCGGAGCTTTCGTCCCCCGGCCCTCGTCCGAGTTGACGGTTCAGCGCGCGCTCAAGCGAATCCGGCGTCGCAACGACCCCATAGTGGTCGACGTCTGCACCGGAGCGGGGCCGATCGCTCTGGCACTCGCGGATGAGCTGCCGCGAGCGGAGGTGTGGGGGGCCGACATATTGGACGAGGGCTTACAGCAGGGCCGGCGCAACGCGCGCAAGCTGGGGATCGACAACGTGAAGCTGAAGAAGAGCGACATGTACGGCGGCCTACCCAAGCGGATCAGGGGCAAGGTCGACCTCATCACCGGGCACGTCCCCTACGTCCCACAGGACGAGGTCGACGACCTCCCCGCGGAGGTCAAGGAGTTCGAGCCGCTCGAGACGCTGACGGACGCGTCCGACGATGGCCTGTACCTCATGCGCCGGGCGATCAACGAGGCCCCCGAGTGGCTCAAGCCGGGAGGATGGCTTCTGCTCGAGGTGTCGCACGACCTGCCCGCCAGGCTGCGCCGGATCGTGCGTCAAGCGGGCTTTGAGGACCACGGCGTCGCCCGGGACGAAGATGACCTCAGCGTGATCGTGGAAGCGCGAAAACCTCTTCGGGAGAACTGACCCGCGCGCCGCGGCCCCCGGCGTTGAGCGCGTTAGGGTGACCTATGCGACTCCGTGATCACCCCACTTTCCCGAGGCGCCCCTGATGTCGGACCAACCTTCTGTCGTCGTTATCGACTACGGCGCGCAGTACGCGCAGCTGATCGCTCGGCGCGTCCGCGAATGCCACGTCTACTCCGAGATCGTCCCCCACGACGTCCCGGTCGACGAGATCGCGGCGCGTCGGCCGGCCGGGATCATCTTGTCGGGGGGGCCGAAATCGGTCTATTCGCCGGGAGCGCCGGCGGTCGACGATCGGCTGTTCGATCTGGGCATCCCCGTTCTCGGCATCTGCTACGGCCAGCAGGTGATGGCGCGCGCCCTTGGAGGAGAGGTCGCCCGCACCGGCGTCGCCGAGTTCGGCAAGACCGACCTCACGGTCGAGCAACCCGGTGTCTTGTTCTCCGAGCTGCCGACCGAGCAAACCGTGTGGATGAGCCACAACGACACGGTCGTCCGGCCCCCGGACGGATTCCGCCAGATCGGTTCGACGTCTGCCTCGCCCGTCGCGGCCTTCGAGGATCCCGACCGCGGCCTCTACGGTGTCCAGTTCCACCCCGAGGTCTCGCATACGCCGCGCGGGACCGACGTCTTGAAGAACTGGCTCTACGACGCGTGCGACCTCCTGCCGGCGTGGACGATGACGTCGATCATCGAGGCCGCGGCGGAGGACATCCGGGCGCAGGTCGGAAGCGAGCGCATCGTCTGCGCGCTCTCCGGCGGCGTTGATTCATCGGTCGCGGCCGCGCTCGTGCATCGGGCAGTCGGCG
Organism: Actinomycetota bacterium; assembly: GCA_030863285.1. The sequence continues at coordinate 5,967 of JALZCA010000244.1, forward strand.
ATCAGCTCACTTGTGTTTTCGTCGATCACGGCCTGCTCCGAGGCGGCGAGGCCGAGCAGGTCGAAGACACCTTCCGACGTCACCTCCACATCGACTTGGTCCACGTCAAAGCCGCAGACCGTTTTCTCGAGAACCTCTCGGGAGTCAGCGATCCCGAGAAGAAGCGCAAGATCATCGGAGAGACGTTCATCCGCATCTTTGAGGAGGTTGCCCGCGACGACCTCGAGGATGCTCGCTTCTTAGTCCAAGGGACGCTTTACCCGGACGTCATCGAGTCCGGAACGCGCGACGCGGCGAAGATAAAGAGCCATCACAACGTGGGTGGGCTCCCCGCCGACATGAGGATGACTCTGGTCGAGCCCCTGCGGAATCTCTTCAAGGACGAGGTGAGGCGAGTCGGCGAGGAGCTGGGCCTTCCCGAGGAGATCGTGTGGCGGCAGCCCTTCCCGGGCCCGGGCCTCGCGGTGAGGATCATCGGCGAGGTCACCCCAGAGCGACTCGAAACGCTGCGCGGCGCAGATGCGATCGTCGTCGAGGAGATCAAGAAGGCTGCGCTCGACCGCGACATCTGGCAGGCGTTCGCGGTTCTCCCGGCGATCCGCTCGGTCGGCGTGATGGGAGATGAACGGACCTACGGTTATCCGATCGTGCTGCGCGCGGTGACGAGCGAGGACGCGATGACGGCGGACTGGGCGCGCCTTCCGTACGAGATCCTCGAGACGATCTCGTCGCGCATCGTGAACGAGGTCCCCGGGGTTAACCGCGTCGTATACGACATCACGTCCAAGCCCCCCGGCACCATCGAGTGGGAGTAGAGCAGAACCCTCCCGCCACGCCCGCTCCGGCCTCGCAACCCGTACCGCCGAAGAAAGAGGACGGGTTCGGCGACTACGTGAACATCCTCTCTGGGACGTCTCAGAACGTCATCGGGATCGCGATTGCCGCTCTCGCCACGTTCGCGGCTCAGATCCTCATGGGACAGACGCTCGGCCCCGACGGCTTCGGCGTCGTCACCGTGATGACGCAGGCGGCCTTCGTCCTTTCTTTTCTGACGCGCGCGGGAATGGACATGGCGGTCTTGCGCGACGTCGCAATCGAGACGGGTGTCGGCAGATGGGAGAGGATCAGAGTTCCCGTCGCCCGTGCGGTGACGATCGCAACGGCCGTGAGCATCGTCGCCGCGCTCGCCGCGCTCGCGTTCAGCGAAAGCGTCCGGCGGATGTTCTCGATCGACGAGGACCTCGGGCGCTACGTAGTCGAGGCCGCCGCGCTCGCGCTCCCTTTCCTCGCCCTTGCGAACGTTTGGCTGTCGGCCACGCGCGGCCTGAAGATCATGCGGTACACGCTTTACGTCTTCTGGGCGGGACAGCCGGTCGGGTGGGTCCTCTTGATGCTCGTCGGCTGGCGTTTCTCCGAGACGACGTGGATGAGCACGCTTGCGTATTCGTTTTCCTGGGCGCTTGCGGCGGCGGCCGCCTATTACTTCTGGCGCAAAAAGAGCCGTGGGTGGGAAGCGGCCCCTTTGGAGCCCGGTGCGATGTCGAAACTCATGCGCTACGCGGGCCCGCGCGCTCCCGCAGCGCTTTTCTCGCAGCTGCTTTTCTGGACCGACCTCTTCGTGCTGACCAACTACGTGAGCGATGACGCGGTCGGACGTTACTCGGCGGCCTTGCGCGCGGGCCAGACGCTCGTGTTGTTCTTGACATCGGTCAGCCTCATGTTCAGTCCGTTCGTTGCCGACCTGCACAGCCGCGGGGAGACCGAACGCCTCGACAAGCTGTTCAAGGCGCTTACGCGCTGGACCCTCGCGGCGACGATGCCGGCCTTCGTGCTCCTGGCAGTTGCACCCGGACCGGTCCTGAAGATCTTCGGCTCCGGGTTCAGCACTGGTTCCGCCGAGAGCGCCTTGCTCATCATCCTGCTGGGTCAATTCGTGAACATGGCTACCGGCAGCGTCGGGTTCGTCTTGATCATGGTCGGGCGCACCGGCTGGGACCTCACCGTTTATGCCGCGTCGCTGGCTTTGAACCTCGCGCTCGCGTTTTGGCTCTGCCCTAGGTACGGTCTCGTGGGGGCCGCGATCGCGAACGCGGTGACGTTCGCTCTGTCGAAGTGGGCGCGGCTCGTGCTCGTCCGGCGCTTCGTGCGCATCCAGCCCTACAACCGCGAGTACGGTCGCCTCGTCGCGCCCTCGCTTGCCTGTGCGGGAGTCATGTGGATCGTGCACTCCGCCGTGGGAGGCGAGGGACTCGTCAACCTGATCGCCACCGCTCTTGCCGGAACCATTGCCTACGGGGTCATTTACCTCCTGGTCGGGTTGACCGACGCCGAACGCCGGGGAGCGAAGCGAGCGTTCGAGATGATCAAACAGCGGGCGGGAGCACGCCGTGCGTCCGCCTGACGAAAAGCGTCGGTCGAGGGCCGGATAATCGAACGATGAGCGCGGATTTCCTTGCGGGGCTGAACCCGGTCCAAAGAGAGGCGGTCGAGCATGGCGATGGGCCGGTGCTGGTCGTTGCGGGGGCCGGGTCGGGCAAGACACGGGTCCTTACCCATCGCATCGCCTACTTGATCCGCGAGGAGCAGGTCTCCCCCTTCGAGATCATCGCGATCACCTTCACCAACAAGGCCGCTGCCGAGATGAAGGCCCGCGTTGCGGGTTTGGTCGGGGGCGTGGCGCACAGCATGTGGGTGTCGACGTTCCACTCCGCGTGCGTCCGGATGCTTCGACGAGAGGCCCCCAAGCTCGGCATTCACTCTTCGTTCTCGATCTACGACTCCGCCGACACGGAGCGGATGATCAAGCTCTGCCTGAAGGACCTCAACATCGACCCCAAGCGACTTCCGCCACGCGCGGTCGCAGCGGCGATCTCCGATGCCAAGAACAAATTGATGGACGCGAGCCTCTACACGAACTTCGCGTCGAACCCGTGGGAACGCCAGGTAGCGGAGGTCTACGTCGAGTACGAGCAGCGCTTGAAAGCTGCCGCGGCGTTCGACTTCGACGACCTCATCATGCGGATCGTCGAGGTGTTCGACAAGATGCCGGACGTGCTCGAGTACTACCAGAATCGCTTCAAGCACGTCCTGATCGATGAGTTCCAGGACACCAATCACGCGCAGGCGCGCCTCGCTACCTTGCTCGCGGGGAAGTGGCGCAACATCTTCGTCGTCGGCGACGCCGACCAGGGCATCTATGCGTTCCGCGGCGCCACGATCAAGAACCTGCTCGACTTCGAGCGCGACTGGCCCGAGACGCATCTGATCACGCTCGAGCAGAACTACCGCTCAACTCAGAACATCCTCAACGCCGCGAACGCGGTCATCGAGCACAACGTCATGCGCAAGCCAAAGACGTTGTGGACGCAATCGCTCGCCGGCGAGCCGATCACTCGTTATCACGCGCAGAACGAGCACGACGAGGCGGGGTGGGTGGCGGAGGAAGTCACGAGGCTGCGCGACGAGCACGAGGTCAAGCTGTCAGACATAGCCGTCTTCTATCGGACGAACGCTCAGTCGCGTGTGTTGGAGGAAGTCTTCTCGACCCACCAGTTGCCGTACCGGGTCGTCGGTGGTGTCGGGTTCTACGAACGCAAGGAGATCAAGGACATCCTTGCGTGGCTGCGCGGCGCCATGAATTCTCAAGACGCCGTGTCCGTGGCGCGCGCAGCGCAGGCGCCCAAGCGTGGCGTCGGCGATACCTCGCTCGACAGGATCACGGCGTTTGCGCGCGCGAACGAAATCGGGCTCGGAGAGGCCTTCGATCTCGCGGAGGACGTTCCGAACCTCCCGAAGCGAGCGACTGGTGGCGCGCTAGAGGTCGCTCGCATCTTCGAACGGATCCGCGCCGCGTCCGAAGAGGGCTTGCCCGTCGGCGACATCGTCGAGATGGCGTGGGACATCACCGGCTACATGAGCGAGCTCACCGCGGAGAGGACGTTCGAGGCCCTTTCTCGCCAGGAGAACCTTCAGGAGCTCGCGGGCGTCGCGCGCGAGTACTCCGAGGCGACCGAGGAGCCAAGTCTGCGGGACTTCCTCGAGCGGATCGCGTTGATCACCGACACCGACGAGACACAGGGCGAGGAGACCGGAGTCACGTTCATGACCCTGCACAACGCAAAGGGTTTGGAGTTCCCGGTGGTCTTCATCGTCGGGATGGAGGAGGGCGTGTTCCCGCACATCCGCTCGCTGGGCGAGCCGGACCAGCTCGAGGAAGAGCGGCGTCTTTGCTACGTCGGGATCACGCGGGCAATGGAACGGCTTTATTTGCTCAACGCCTGGTCGCGGAGCCTGTGGGGGAGCGTCAACTACAACCCTGCATCGCGCTTCCTCGACGAGATCCCCGAAGAGTTGCTGTCGCTCGAGGAGCGAGAGGAGCCGCAAACCTCTCCCGCTATCGCTCGGCGCGAGAAGGCGGCCCCGAACTTCAAGGTCGGGCAGATGGTGGAACACAATCGCTGGGGGCGAGGCATGATCCTCGAGATCTCGCGCTCGCGCCTTGGGCTCGAGGCGACGATCAACTTCCCGTCCGCCGGGGGAGAAAAGCGCCTCGACCTGACCTTGGCTCCGCTCAAGCCACTCTGAGGGCTGGTGAGCGGGGCCGGATAACCTTTCGCCATGGCGAAGACGCGGCTTGCTATTGCTTCGGGCAACAAGTTGGGGGCGACGGCCGCCGCTGAGGTTGCCTCCGCGGGCGGCAACGCGGTCGATGCGTGCCTCGCCTCAGGCGTCATGGCGTGGGTGGTCGAGCCGTTCTTCGCGTCCATCGGTGGCGCGGGCTTCATCGCCCTGCGCTCACCCGAGGGAGTCATCTCGATCTTCGACGGAAACAGCACGATGCCGCACACGGTGCCCGAGACACCAGGCGCGGGGCTCAAGCGGACCTACCTCGATTATTCGAACGGTATGTATACGGGCATCGGAGGCGGGTCGGTCGCGGTGCCGGGCATCCTCAAGGCGGTACACCAAGCGTGGGAGCAACACGGCAACATCGAGTGGGCGGCGTTGTTCGAGCCTGCGATCCGGGCCGCGCGTGAGGGGATCGATTTCCCGCGCACGTCTGCTTATTACCTCACGGTCACCTACAAGGAGATCTGGGCGCACTACCCCGAGGCCAAGGCGCTCTACACGGTCGACGATCGGCCGATGCGTGAGGGCGAGTTGTTCTTGCAACCGCAACTCGCGGAGTCGTTGCAGCTGATCGCCGACGGGGGGCCGGAGGTCTTCTACGAGGGCGAGCTGGCGCAGGAGATCGCCGACGCGATAGTGGCCGACGGGGGGTTCTGGGGCGTTCAGGACCTGAAACAGTTCGAGTCGCATAGCCGGTCACCGATAGGAACCTCCGCATTCGGATGGCGCATCGAGTCCAACCCACCGCCTGCGGCCGGAGGAGCCGTGCTGACGCACATGCTGGCGCTGCTCGACCAGACCGACCTGAGCGAACCGCTCGAGCGACTGCGCGCGATCGTCGAAGCCGAGCGAGCGGCGGTCGGATACCGCACCCAGCACTACCA
>JALZCA010000252.1 GCA_030863285.1 Actinomycetota bacterium
CGTGCCCGACGTCACCGGCCAGCCCACCCCGGAGGCGCGCGCCCAGCTCGAAGAGCTCGGGCTCGTGGTGGAGGAAACAGAGGAGATCTGCGAAGAGGACATCCAGCCTAACCACGTCTGTCGGACCGATCCATCGGCCGGCTCCGAGGTCGAACCCGGGACCACGGTGACGATCTTCTACCAGACGCCGGGTGCAGTCGACGAAGGCAACGAGGGACCCGGCGGCGGCGAAGACGACGAGTAGGCGCGGGCGCGGCGGGTAGGCTACGTCGGTGCGCCGGTTGGGGGTCGCTTTACCTGTTCTGGTAGTCGCGCTTGCGCTCGTCGCGGCGCCCCAACCTCCCGTGTCGGACGCCGCCGGGCGCCGTGTCACGTTCGGTCGTCCCGTTCGGGTGTCGGCGAACGTCAACCAATCCGCTGCAGAACCCTCGATCCGGGCGTCCCGGGACGGTCGCATCTACATCGTTGCGCCGCAGGGTCTGACCAGCGGGATCTCTCGCCCCGACGACAACGGCGGCAACGACGTCATCTGGAGGTCCAACGACGACGGGAAAACGTGGAGATTCCTCGGTTCCTTCGATCGCCCCGCGGGCGGCGGGGACGCCGACATCGCACCCGACCCCTCCGGAGACCTTTGGGGTTCGGGCCTCACGCTCGTCAACACCACTGCTGCTCACTCGACCGATAAGGGCGAGACGTGGGACGTGAACCCGGTGGGAACACTCGAGACCGTCGTCGACAGACAGTGGATCGACGCGTTCCGCGGCAACACCGCGTTCTTGACCACCGGACGCATTGGCGAGCAGAGCATCCTGTTGAGTCGCCTGGAAAACACGCCGACAGGCCCGGCCGTCGTCTTCACGAGAAGGATTTCGAATCCCGGTGAGGAGGAATACCAGTGGCCGGGCGAGATAGCCGTCGACATCAAGCGCCGGAAGGTGTACGTCGGGTGGAACAACAGTCGTGACAGCGTCACCGACGACAACACCAACCGCGACGACATCGTGGTTGCCCGCAGCGATGTTGAACTTCCCCTCAACACAACCCGGTCGGTCGTGACAAAGACCCAAGGCGACAGCTTCGACTCATTCGTCGCGGTCGACACCGACAACAGAGGCAACGTCTACGCGGTGTGGACCGAGCGACGTCCCAAGGGCAAGGGCGGGCGTCGGGGATGGACCAACACATACATCTCCGTCAGCCAGGACAAGGGCAAGACGTGGTCTCGGCCGCGACGCCTTAACAACCGCAAGTCGCCCACGACGACGTTCCCCTGGGTCGTGGCCGGCGGCGGCGGGAAAGTGGCGGTCGCGTGGTACGGCACGGGCAGGCGCGGCCCGAGTCCGGAGGACGTCACGCGCAAGAAATTGCGCGGGCCGAAATGGAAGGTGTGGGTCGCTTACTCGTTCAACGCTACCGCTGACAATCCCCGCTACAAAAAGAAGCTCGCGGTCAGAAAACCCATCCACGAGGGCAATGTCTGCACGTCTGGCACCGGATGCGCCACGGGAACGCGTGACTTACTGGACTTTTTTCAACTCGACCTAGACGCGTGTGGAGAGATCGTCATCGCGTATACCGACAACTCCCGTGACGTAGTTGGCATGGGCGGTGACCGCACGACGAACAGGCCCGAGCTGATCTCGTTCGTGCGACAGAACGGCGGCCGCAAGTTCTACGGAAAGCCGCTCAACCGGAAGATCTGCTGAAGCGCCTCGCTCTAGTTCTCCTCATCGCCCTCGCAGGAACCGCCGCATGTGACGAAGAGTCGTCGCCGCGGAGCCGCGAGGCGAGGAAGTCGTCCAGCTCCGGCCCTTACGTCGCCGTCTACTTCGAGCACGACGGGCGTCTCGTACCGGAGTACCGCCGCTTGCCGCCAGGCGAACCGGAGCGGGCCTTGTGGGACTTGCTCGTGGACGGACCTCGGAACGAAGAGCTCGACAGCGCGCTCGACGAGGGGGCCGAGCTCGTCCAGGCTGCGGAACCGGACGAGGGTCGTCTCCTCCTCGAGATCGGGGGCGGTTTCTGGTCGCAACAACCGGAGACGATCTATCGAGCCGCGTCGCAGATCGTCTTCACGATGGGAAACCTCGAGGAGGGCGGCGCGATCACATTGATTGACGGCCTCGGAGCCGGACGGGTCGAGGATCCCGACGGACGCGTGCTCGCGCAACCGCTCACGCGCGAGGACTTCCCTCCGCCGCTCGTCCAGGTCGCCCAGCCCGTTGCCGGCGCCACCGTGCTTCGCTCAATACAGATCGACGTATCTCTCGCACGCGAGGGGTCGGTGACGGCGATGCTGAACGTGGACGGACGCGTGGTTGCCACCACGACGCTGCGCGGCGGACGCGGACGCTTGGTGGCGAACGACGCTCCCGCCGGTCCCGCTGTAATCGAGTTGAAGATCGAACCTCGGGTCAGCGTTGAAGTGCCGGTGACGCTTGCTCCACGGTCCTGAGGAAGTTCGCCAGCAGACGCTCGCCGTCTTCGCAGAGGATCGATTCGGGATGGAACTGCACGCCCTCGATGGGAAGCTCCTTGTGTCGTACTCCCATGACCGTCCCGTCCTCGCTCCACGCGGTCGCTTCGAGATCGTCGGGCAACGAGTCCTCGAAGATCGCAAGCGAATGATAGCGCGTTGCCGGGAACGGCGAGGGGAGCCCGTCGAAGACGCCGGCGTGGTCGTGCGTCACCTGGGTGAGCTTCCCGTGCTTGGGCCCTACGGCGGCGCGCCCGACGTCCGCGCCGAACGTCGCTCCTATGCACTGGTGACCCAGGCACACGCCCAGCACGGGGAGCTTGCTTCCGAAGTGCTCGACGGCCTCGTTCGACACGCCCGCTTCTCCCGGCCGGCCCGGCCCAGGAGAGACGACTACCGCGTCGGGTGATACGGCCTCGAGATCCTCGATCGATGCGTCGTTTCGGACTACGACGACCTCCGCCCCGAGAGATCCAAGCAGCTGCGCGAGGTTGTAGGTAAACGAGTCGTAGTTGTCGACGATCAGAACGCGCGGCGGCATTGCTAGAAGTTGGCCGGCAAGAGGCTCTCGGACAGCTGGACGAGGATGAACGCGGTGACGAGCGAGACGATCGCCCACAGGGCGAGTTCGCCGAGGCGCGACTTCCACGAGCGCTTCACCTAGGTGACGTCCTCCAACTCGGCGTAAACGATCAGGCGTTCGGCGGCGGAGAACTTCGGGTTGCAGGTCGTCAAGATCATCTCCGCCTCGGGCTGTTGCGCTCCAGAGCTTGCGAGTCGAGGCGAAAGAATCTCGCTGAGCTTGACTGGGGCGGGCCGTATCTCGATATCTCTAACCTTGTAGGTGAACTCGCCCCATCGCGTATCCGTAACGATCTCATCGCCCGCGCGCAGCTTGTCGAGTTCCCCGAAGGGCTCACTGTAGGTCGTGCGGTGACCCGAGACGATCACGGGACCTGCCTCCCCCGGCCACACCTCTTCGAAGTCGGTGCAAAGGCCCTCGGGAACACCGGGCGCGCAGTCGGGGTAGTGACCCGGTCCGAGCTTCAGCTCCTCCTCGCCCACTCCCTGCACGACGACGTCGCTGACGTCGATGGCGGGTATCGACAACGCGAAGACCGGTTCGCCGAGGTCCGGATCGAAGCTCTCGCCGGGGCCCACGAACTCGCGGCCGTCCTTACTCGTCTTCTCCTCCGGCTCGATCTCGGGCAGGCGGCTCAACTCCTCACGGAGGCGATCCTGCTGCTGCGCGGTGTAAAGGCCCGTTCCCCACAGCGTCCAGGCGACGAACAGCAGGAAGCCGACGCCGACCGAGATCAGGAACTTGCCGAGCACGCGCAGCCAACTCATAACACCAGGATAAAGGGGGTCTCCTCTATCCCTCGGCTACTATCCGCGCAATGCCCAAGAGCCGTTCGAAGCGAGTCCGGCGCCAGCCGCCGCCGAAGCCGAAGCCGAAGAAGAGCCCCCCGTGGGTCGGCGCGACGTTCTTCGTCCTGCTCCTCGCCGGCGCGACCGTGATCATCGTCAACTACATGGGCGTGTGGGAGGGCGGGACGTCGAACCCTCGCCTGTTCTACGGTCTCGGGCTCATTTCGGGCGCGTTCCTCGTAGCTACCCGCTGGCACT
>JALZCA010000005.1 GCA_030863285.1 Actinomycetota bacterium
GCATTCGTCAACAGCGCCAGCAGCTTCGCGCGCGCCAGGTTCGCGACGAGAGCGGCGAGGCGATCGTTGTCCCCAAAGCTGATCTCGTCGACCGCGACCGTGTCGTTCTCGTTCACGATCGGCACGACCCCAAGGCCGAGGAGGCGGTCGATCGTGTTGCGCGCGTTGAGGTACTGCTGACGGTGCATGAAGTCATAGCGCGTCAACAGGACTTGCGCGCTGACGATCCCGCTCCGTTCGAGCGACCGCGCGTAGAGCCGAAGAAGGCGCCCCTGGCCCACCGCGGCGGCAGCTTGGAGCGAGGGGATGTCGTTCGGCCGGCTGCGGAGGCCTAGGGGGCCGAGGCCAGCGGCGATCGCGCCCGACGAGACGACGATCGGTTGGATCCCCAACGCGGCCAATTCCGCTACCCCATCGCAAAAACTCGCCACGCGCGCCTCTTCGGGCTCGCCGCCGCCGCCGACGAGCGACGTCGTCCCTATCTTGACGACGATCCGGTCGCCTCGCTGTAGGTCAGGTCGACTCATGATGCTCGGGCTCGTAGTCGAACGACACATCGCCAATCCGGACCTCGTCTCCGGCACGTGCTCCCGCGCGGTCGAGAGCGCGCTCGACGCCCATCCCGATCAGCGTGCGTTGCAATCGGGCGATCGCCTCTTCGTTGTTCATGTCGGTAGCAAGGACGGCGCGCTCGGCTCGTCGTCCCGAGACGCGCCACGCCCCTTCTTCCCTGTCGATCCGCAGTGGGTCATCGCGCGTGACGTGACGCACGTAACCAGGTGCCGTGGGCAGAGCCGCGCGCGCCTTGGCTACCTCCGTACGCAGGCGTTCGAGCAACGCATCGATCCCCTGCCCAGACACGGCCGAGATAGCCAGCGCATCGGGTAAGGCTGCCGTCAATTCGTCCACCTTTTCGGGGACCGCGTCGATCTTCGTCGCAACCACGAGCGAAGGACGCCCAGCGAGGTCGGGATCGAACGACTCGAGCTCGGCGCGTAAGACGTCGACATCTGCGAAAGGGTCGCGGTCTATCGCTGCAAGGTCGACCAGGAACACCAACACCGCGGCGCGGCTTATGTGACGCAAGAACCTATGGCCGAGCCCCTTGCCCTCGTGCGCACCGGGCACCAGCCCCGGGATGTCGGCGACCACGAACGACTCCTCTCCGACGCTTACCACTCCGAGGTTGGGCGTCAGGGTGGTAAACGGATAGTCCGCGATCTTTGGGCGCGCGGCGCTTATGCGAGAGATGAGCGTCGACTTGCCTGCGTTCGGGAATCCAACGAGACCCACGTCCGCCAGCAACCTCAGCTCGAGCCTGAGCTGTCGTTCCTCCCCGGGTTCGCCTTTGTCTGCGAATGCAGGCGCGCGACGTGCTGCGGTCGCGAACCGAACGTTGCCGCGGCCCCCACGGCCCCCGCGCGCCACGACCACCTCGTGACCGGCAGCGGGAAGATCGGCGATCATCACACCGTCCTCGTCGAAAACGACGGTGCCGGGAGGCACGAGCACGATCCGATCCTCGCCATCGGCCCCGTGGCGGCGGCTCCCGGAGCCATGACCGCCGCGCGGAGCGCGGATGTGGGGATGATCCCTCAGGTCGAGCAACGTCCCGATCGACGGATCTGCGCGCAGAACGATGCTTCCCCCATCGCCTCCGTCGCCTCCGTCGGGACCGCCCTTGGGGTTGTACGGCTCGCGTCGGAACGCAACGCTTCCGTCACCGCCCGTCCCGGCGGCGACCTTGATGCGAGCTTCGTCGACGAATGACACAACGACTCTCCGAGAGATGCGGGGGCCGCGCCTAACCCAGCGCGGTTACCTCAGGTTAGGAGAAAGGACTGGGCTCTAGTCGGTTACGACGCTGACCACGCGTCGGCCGCGCATCTGGTGGAACGTGACGGTCCCGCTCGCCTTCGCGAACAAAGTGTCGTCGCCGCCCTTGCCGACGTTGTGACCCGGATGCACCTTCGTGCCACGCTGCCGGATGATGATGGTTCCCGGCTGGACGGTCTGGCCCCCATAGGCCTTCACGCCGAGCCTCTTCGACTGCGATTCCCGGCCGTTGCGCGACGACGCGGCGCCTTTCTTGTGTGCCATTACTTGCCTCCACCCATCTTGATACCGGAGATCTCGACGCTCGAGTAGGTCTGCCGGTGTCCCGTCTTGCGGCGGTAGCGCGTCTTGTTGCGGTATTTGAAGATCTGGACCTTCGGACCCTTCGTCTCGCCGACCACCTGGGCGGTCACCTTGGCCTTGGCAAGCGCATCCTTCTTCGCGTGCGCGTTGCCCTTGTCGTCCACGACGAGAAGAGGCGTGAACTCGAGCTTCGAGTCGGACTCTCCGGCCCGCTCGATCTCGATTACATCGCCTTCGGCGACCCTGTATTGCTTGCCGCCCGCGCGGATGACTGCGTACACGATGGCTCCTTGGGTTCCTGCGACTCGCTGCCGCAAGGCACATCAGGATAACAAGCCCTCCGGAGGCGGCCAAATAAGCCCTGCTGCCTCCCGTAGCCTGTGGCGATGGCGGACCCTCACTTCTTTCGATACAGGGGGACGTTCGAACTCCCCCTCACACCGGCCGAGGCCTGGGCCGAGCTGCACCGAACCGATCAATACGAATCGTGGTGGCCGTGGATGCGCCACCTCGAGGTCAGCGGCGACCCCATGGCACCCGGAACGTCGTTTGCGTTTCTGGTCGTCGCGCCGATCCCGTTCACGATGAGGCTCCGGGCCGAGGTCGCCGCGGCGTCACCGCCCGATCGCATCGAGGCGAAGGTGTCCGGGGACCTGGCCGGTGAGGCGACCATGGCGTTCGATTCGTCGCCCTCGGGCGGCACGATCGCGGATATCGGCTGGGACGTGGAGGTCGTGCGTCCGGCTTTCCGTCCAATAGCGCGCGTCGCCCGTCCGATCCTGCTGTGGGGGCAGGGGTGGGCCGTCGACATCGCCCTCAGGGAGTTCCGCCGCCACCTCGACGCCGCCTGATGAGCCGGTCCGCCGGTCTGTTCTCTCGGCGGAGCTGATCCGGGGACTTTGTCTGACGCCGTCGGGACGCGCTAGTCGACGTCGTGCAGGACGAGTCCGCGGCCCTCGCAACTGGGGCAGACGTCCGAGAACGCCTCAACGATCCCGGTCGACACGTTCTTGCTCGTCATCTGCACTAGTCCCAGCGGTGAGATGTCGAAGACCTGCGTCCGCGAGCGATCGTGTGCCAGTTCGGCCTTGAAAACCTTGAGCGTGTCGTCGCGGTTCTTGAGATCCTCCATGTCGATGAAGTCGACGACGATGATGCCGCCGATGTCTCGCAGTCGCAGCTGTCTGGCGATCTCGACGGCAGCTTCCTTGTTCGTCCGAAAAACGGTCTCCTCCAGGTTCGACTTGCCGACGAACTTGCCGGTGTTCACGTCGATGACCGTCATCGCTTCCGTTCGCTCGATGACGATGTGGCCTCCGGACGGCAGCCAGACCTTGCGATCGAGCGATTTGCGTATCTGCTCGAGCACCCGGTACTCCTCGAAGATGGGAAGCTCGCCATCGTAGAGCTCGAGCCTGTGGTCGAGATCTGGGGTCGTGGATCGCACATAGGCCCGCAGCTTGGATTCGAGCGCGGCATCGTCCACCACGCAGCGCGTGATGTCTCGGTTGAAGAGATCGCGGATGACGCGCAACTCGAGTTCGGGCTCTTCGTAGATGAGCGCGGGGGCCTTGGCGCGTTCCGACCGTTGGTGGATCTCCTCCCAGCTCGCGACGAGCCGGCTCAGGTCGCGTTCGAGGTCGTTGCGCTGCGCTCCCTGTGCGGCGGTGCGCACGATGAGTCCATGGCCGTCGGGCCGCAGGTCTTGGGC
>JALZCA010000012.1 GCA_030863285.1 Actinomycetota bacterium
GTGGCGCCGACCTTCGAGCGGGGTGAGAGCCGCGTGGAGGCGTACCTGCTCGACTTCGAGGGCGACCTCTACGACAAGCCGGTGCGCATCGAGTTCCACCACCGCCTGCGCGACGAGCTGCTATTCGACTCAGTCGACGACCTCACCGAGCAGATCGCACGTGACGTGGAGGAAACGCGCCGCCTAATGCACTGACCGTGCGAACTTGCGTTTCGTTCTACCGGCGCGTGCGAGTTCCGCCTGCCGATCTGGCGGTCGACGGCAGCGTCCCCCCGGGGCAGCTAAGCCACACGAAACCGTCGCCGGCGTCGGCCCAATCGGCGTCCTCCCCGGCCGCGCAACCGTAGTCGCCGCTGCTCCAGACCCACGAGCTGTGCACGTAGCCGAAGTAATTGTCGCCCTTAGCATCCAGATTCGAAGTCTTGGCCGTGAGCTTCTTGACCTTGGTTTCGAGGGCCTCAAGCCGGTTCTTGAAATTCGTGTCGTTGTGGTGCGCACCCACGGGAACGATCGTGAGGAGCAATGCACCTATGACCAGGCCGGCGAGGAACAGTCCCACCCTGGATCCGGTCTGCGAGCGCAAGTTCGCCATGCTTTTTCCTCTCGCTCTCGCGATCGCCGAGACGACCGCTGTTCTCGACGCGAACAAGATATTGGCCTCGCCGGACGGGTCCCATACGTAAAAATGCGTAGAACACCCCAAGGGCCTGATGCCCCATGCGGGCTGCCCGCGGCATACCTGCTAGCATGGCTTCCCGAACGGGCTGCGTTTGCCGCGCCCCACGTCCGGCTCTCGCTCGCGGACCTCGAAGCACCAATGAAGGAGCAACCACTACCTATATGGCTCTCGTAGGCGAAGAGAAGCAGAAGGTCATCTCCGAGCATGCCCGGGGTGACGGCGACACTGGCTCGCCCGAGGTGCAGATAGCTCTGCTCTCGACGCGTATCGCCGAGCTCACGGAGCACCTCAAGACCCACAAGAAGGATCACCACTCTCGACGAGGGCTCCTGCGCATGGTCGGGCGCCGGCGTCGCCTGCTCGACTACCTACAGCGCGAGGACATCGAGCGCTACAGGGCGATCATCGCCAAGCTGGGTCTGCGTCGCTAGACCGCAGAGAAGGAGGGCGCTAGGACAATAGGTCGAACTACCGGGGCGCCCAGAAGACGTCAGGAAGACGTCGTTGGTCGGTTATCAGTTGAGGGCCCAGCCTTTGCGGCCGCGTTCACGAGAACACGGACAGCGATCCTCTCGAGGATCGCGAGAAGACAAAGGGTGAGCTGTCCACTGAGAATCGACCCGGCGGAGCCCCCAGCGATCACTCGAGGATCGCGAGATGGGAGTGCGATCCCCTCGAGGGAGCGCAACAGATTCGGAAGAGGCGCGAGAGAGCTCGCGCGTGATCCCAAGGAGGGACACACATGAAGCCGGAAGGCACATCCGTCGAGCGAAAGATCGGCGACGAAGTATTCAGGTTCGAGGCAGGACGCATCGCGGGACAGGCGAACGGCGCCGTAATCGCCTCGGTCGGAGACACGACCGTGATCGCGACGGCGACCTCGTCAAATCCGCGTGGGGACGCAGATTTCTTCCCGCTGACCGTCGACGTCGAGGAGCGAATGTACGCGGCGGGCAAGATCCCCGGTGGGTTCTTCCGGCGCGAGGGTCGGGCGACGGAAAAGGCGATCCTCACGGCGCGCCTCATCGACCGGCCTATCCGCCCGTCGTTCCCCGACGGTTTCCGTCACGAGGTCCACTGCGTAGTCACCTCGCTCGCGGTCGACAACGAGAACCCGATGGACATCCTTGCCGTGAACGCGGCGTCGGCCGCACTCACCGTCTCCGACATCCCCTTCGAGGGACCGGTCGGGGCAGTACGTGTGTCGCACGTGGACGGCGAGTGGATCGCGAACCCGACCTACGACGAGCAGACGAACGCGACCATCGAGCTCGTCGTCGCCGGGCGCATAAACCCGGCCGGCGAGGTCGACATCATGATGATCGAAGCCGGAGGATCGGAGGACCTCTTCGACCTCATCGAGGAGGGCGCGCAGGCCCCCGACGAGGAATTGCT
>JALZCA010000099.1 GCA_030863285.1 Actinomycetota bacterium
ATCTCCGCCCGGCCTCCGTAGTTGAAGCACACGAGCAGGTGCATCCTGTCGATCGACGCGGTCAGCTCCTCGGCCGCGTCGTACTAGGCGAGCACCTCCTGAGGGACCCCATCGCGCCGACCCACCCTCCGGATGCGCACGCGGCGCTCGTGCAGCTCGTCGCGCCGTTGGCGCAGCAGGCGACGATTGAAGTTGAGTAGGAACTCGACCTCGTCCGCGGGCCGGCTCCAGTTCTCGGTCGAGAACGCGTAAACCGACAACCATCCGATACCGACCTCGAGAGCGCCCTCGACCACGTCGAATAGCGCCTGCTCGCCGCGTTCGTGGCCCTTCGTGCGGGGAAGGTCGCGCTCGGCGGCCCAGCGACCGTTGCCGTCCATGATGATGGCGACGTGAGCCGGGACCCGATCCCGAGGGATCCCGTCGAGAGCCACGGCCTACGAGCTGCCGAACAACGTCGCCGCGCGCGACTCGGACGGCTCCAGGCTTCGCAGCGGTCGCTCGAGGTGGTACTCGGCGTATCTCCGCAGCAGCCGCGTCAGCTGAATCGTCTCTTCCACGCCGCCGGGTTGTCCGAGGTCGGAGGCCAGCAGCCGGTTGAGCAGCGCGACGCGATCGGCTCCCAGGGACACCGCGTCTTCCTCCTCATTGAGGCACGACTCGCAGATGACCCCGCCGAGCGGCGCGCTGAAACCGGTTAGGTCCCCGTGCGATCCGCATCCCGCGCACGCCCGCAACTGCGGATGGTAGCCCGAGATCGACAACAACTTCACGTAGAAGGCGGGAACGACCGTACTCACCTCGCCCTCGGCAAGCGCCCGCAAGCCCGCGACGAGCAAGGCGTACACGGGAAGGGCGCGTTCTCGGTCGGGCGTCACCTTGTCGACGAGCTCGGCAAGCGACGCCGCGGCGGTCAACGACTCGTAGCGATCGCGCACGTCCTTGAACGATTCCACGATGTCGACGGCCGTGATCGTGTCGAGGCTTCGCCCCCGGTACAGCATCAGGTCGACGCGGGTGAACGGTTCGAGACGGCCCCCGAAGCGGCTCTTGGTCTTGCGGATCCCCTTCGCAACGGCCTGCACCTTGCCGTTGTAACGAGTAAAGAACGTGATGATGCGATCGGCTTCTCCGAGCTTGATCGCCTTGAGGACGATCCCCTCGTCTTTGTAGTGGCCGGGCATTGGGTCAGCGTAGTGGCTCGGAGGCCGAAGGCGGCGTCTTGCCGGGGACGCCGGCGCAACTTTGGCTGAGCTATCTAGGCGACGCCGATGCGGAGGTTGCGCGCCAGACGGCGCCCGTCCTGCTCCTCGATCTCGAAAGTAATCCTCTGACCGGGCCTCAGGAAGCGGAACATTCCCGTCTCGATCGACGTCGGGTCGATGACGTACTCGGTGGTCCCGTCGTCCGCAAGCAGCGAGCCGGTCTTCGTCAGGGAGTCGTACTTCTTTACGGTCGCTTGAGGCATGGGAGCAAGGATAGCGGGAGCCGCCTCACTCGCCGCCGAACCCGAGGCGGTCGAGCGCATAGGCGCGCCGCTGCCAGTCCTTCTCCACTTTGACCTGCAAATCGAGGTAGACCTTGCGGCCGAACAGCGCCTCGACCTCCTCGCGCGCCTCGATGCCGGCCTCCTTGAGCACGCGGCCCCCCTTGCCGATGACGATGCCCTTCTGCGACGACCGCTCGACGAAGATTCGGGCCTGGATCCACAGCAGCCCGTCCGCGCGCTCCTCGTAGTCCTCGATCGTGACGGCAATCGAGTGCGGGAGCTCCTCGTGCGTCCGCGCCAGCAGCTTCTCGCGCACGAGCTCCGCGACGAAGACCGGTGGAGGTTGATCGGTGCTCGTCCCCTCCGGGTAGTACATGGGCCCGTCGGGCAGAGCCCCCACGATGAGGTCACGCAACAGATCGACACCTTCTCCCGCGAGCGCCGAGACCGGGACGTACTCGGCGAAGTCGCCGAGCGCGCCGGCCGCGGCCAGAGACTCGACCACTTTCTCCCGGCGCGCGATGTCGACCTTGTTGACGGCGCAGATGACGGGTGTGCCGACGGCGGAGAGCTCGCGCGCTATGCGCTCGTCTCCCCGGCCCACACCTGCAGATGCATCGACGAGGAACACACACAAGTCGACGTCCGACCAGGCCGCGCGAACGACCTCGTTGAGCCTTTGTCCCAGCAGGTTGCGCGGCTTGTGATAGCCGGGCGTATCGATAAAGACGACCTGCGCGCCCTCGACGTTCATGATGCCCCGCACGGCGCTGCGGGTCGTCTGCGGTTTGTCCGAGGTGATCGCGACCTTCGTCCCGACGAGCGCATTGAGGAGCGTCGACTTGCCCGTGTTCGGCCGGCCGACGAGACAGACGAAGCCGGAGCGGAAGGTCACGGACCGGCGGCGTCTTCGTCGTCGGAGCCGACGACCTTGCGGATGACTACCTTTTGGATGCGCCGGCCGGTGACGCGCTCGGTTTGGAACTCGAGCGAGTCGTAACTGATGCGCTCTCCGGGCGAGGGGACCCTTCCGGTGAGACCGAACACGAGACCTCCGACCGTGTCCCACTCCTCGTGCGGCAGCTCGACCCCGAGCAACTCGTTCACTTCATCGATCGGGAGCCGCGCGCTGACGCGTATCGAGTCTCCTTCGAGCGGCTCGACCAGGGGTTCCTCCTGGTCGTATTCGTCGACGATCTCGCCGACGATCTCTTCGATCAGGTCCTCGATCGTGACCAGGCCTGCGGTACCGCCGTACTCGTCGACGACGATCGCCATGTGGATGCGCGCGTGTTGCATCTCGCGCAACAGGTCCGAGACCTTCTTTTGCTCCGGGACGAACAGTGGCGCGCGCCCGAGAACGGATACCTTCGTCTTGTCGTCACGCGAGACCGACCGCTTCAAGAGATCCTTTGCATAGAGGACGCCGACGATGTTGTCGGTGTCCCCCTCGTAGATGGGGATCCTCGAGTAGCCCGCGTTTGTGATCGTGTCGAGTGCGTCGACGAGCGTCGCATCTGACTTCACGACGACCATGTCCGTGCGCGGCACCATGACTTCGCGCACCAGCGTGTCGCCGAACTCGAAGACGGAATGGATGAGCTCGCGCTCCTCCTCCTCGATCTCGTCCTCGTCATCGGACGAGTCGTCGGTCGCGTCGTCCGCCCCCTCGGCGTCGCCCTCATCGCCCCCCCGACTGAGAAGAGTGCGCGGGAACCTAACGATGCGAGCCACGACCGTGCCTATGGGCCGCAGGACTCGTCCTAGGGCGTACGTAGGCGCGGCCAACGCCAGTCCGACTTGCTCCAGACGTTTGCTCGACAGCGATCGCGGGACGGCGACCACGAAGATGAACGCGAGCAAGGTCATCGCGGTCACCGCGGCGAGGCGGCGCGCTTCCTCGGCCCCCGCAAAGGCGTCGAAGGCCAGAACGGTTGCGGTCGTCAGGGCCAGGATCATGAACAGGCCGACCGCGTTCTGGTAGGGGGCCGGATCCTCGACCATCCGCAGCAATCGCCCCGCTCCCAGACGCTTTTGATCGAGCAGGTGATGTGCCTTGACGCGCGTGATCGAGCCGACCGCGCGTTGAACCGACGAGAGCAAGCAGGCACCGAGTAACAACAGCGCGATTAAGACCGCTTCTAGGACCGTAGACATCAGACCGGAGTCGAGATGAACGAGTCGAGGATCTGAGCGATGCGCGCGTCCATTCGGGCCCGCTCGTCCTCTCGCTGGTGGTCGTATCCCAACAGGTGCAAGGTCCCGTGGACGACCAACGTGTCTAGCTCGCGCGAGAGCGAGTGCCCCAGGCGACCAGCGTTCTCCTCCGCGACCTGAGGGCAGATCACGACATCGCCGAGCAGTGACGTCTCGTCCTCGTCGTCCTCCATCATCGGAAAAGCGAGCACATCGGTCGGATAGTTGTTGTCGGCGAAGCGCGCGTTGAGCTGCTTGATGTGCTCGCGCGTCACCAGCAGCACCGACAGTTCGATCTCCGCTGCGACCCCTTCGGCGACGAGCACGTGGCGCGCCAACGCGGAGAGCCGGCGCTCGTCCACCGAGATCGCCTGCTCGTTCGCCAAGAAGACGTTCATCCGGAGCGCGATTTGCTCTCGGAATACATCCTGTAGGCCTCGACGATGTCCTGAACGATCTTGTGGCGAACGACGTCGCGCGCATCGAGGTGAGTGCTCGAAACGCCCTCGATCCCCGAGAGGATCTCCTGTACGACTATGAGCCCCGAGCGCGCTCCCGATGGAAGATCGATCTGCGTGATGTCGCCCGTCACGACTGCCTTGGACCCGAAGCCGAGGCGGGTGAGGAACATCTTCATCTGCTCGGGCGTCGTGTTCTGCGCCTCGTCGAGGATGATGAACGCGTCATTCAGCGTACGGCCACGCATGTAAGCCAGTGGGGCGACCTCGATCGTGCCGGCCTGGGTCAAGCGCGGGATGGACTCGGGGTCGACCATGTCGTGC
>JALZCA010000105.1 GCA_030863285.1 Actinomycetota bacterium
GTCACCCACCGGTCGACGATCGAGCGGTCGAGCGTGTCGGGCCACGACTCCTTGCCGATCCCCTCGACGAGGTAGGGCCCGGGCTCGCCGCCCGAGAAGATCGACCCTTCGGGATCGGCCCCCACGATCACGACGTCCGGGTTCTTTTCCTTAAGGAAGCGCCCGGCCCCCGTGATGGTCTCGCCGGTGCCGACGCTTGCGACGAAGTGCGTGATGCGTCCGTCGGTCTGCTCCCAGATCTCCGGGCCGGTCGAGAGGTAGTGGCTCTCGGGGTTGCCCTGGTTGTGGTACTGGTTCGGCTGAAAGGCGCCGGGGATCTCCTCGGTGAGACGATCGGCGACGCGGTAGTAGGACTCGGGCGACTCCGGGGGCACGGCGGTCGGCGTGATCACGACCTCGGCCCCGTAGGCCCGCAGGAGGGCGACCTTCTCCTGGCTCATCTTGTCGGGCATGGTGAAGATGCAGCGGTAGCCCTTGACCGCAGCGGCGATGGCGAGCCCGGCCCCGGTGTTCCCCGAAGTCGGCTCGACGATCGTCCCGCCCGGCGCCAGCTTGCCCGCCTGCTCGGCCGCCTCGATCATTCGCAGCGCGATGCGGTCCTTGACGCTCCCGCCGGGATTCATCATCTCGAGCTTGCCAAGGAGCGTGCAGTCCAGGTCTCTGCCGAGGTTGCGGAGCCTCAGAAGGGGAGTGTTGCCGACTAACTCCAGGAGGGACTCGTGGACGTCCATTCCGAGGATGGTAAGCCCGCCGGCCCCCGAGCGGAAGAGACAAGGAGAACCCCCTTGTCGGGGGATGGTTGGTGCGAGAACGTTGCGCGACGCTGTCGGCGCTCCAAGTGCAACTTTTACGCCTCTGGGTAAGTCCTAAGAAGGCAAACTCGCCGGATCGAGGGCCGCCGGACGTCGCCTGCGGCCTGTGGTGAGGCCGGAATGAGGTTGCTGTTGTGCAAGTTGGTGGCTCTGGAGGGCGCCTTTCAGTAGGATGAGCCCTCTCCGAAAGGGACAAATGGACGAAGAGCGCGAAAACCGAGAGTCACAGAGCACGCCTCCGGGCCGGGATGAGGGCTCGACCAAGCCCCTAACCCCGATCACCGGCGAGGACCGCCCCGCGTCCGATTTCACCTTCGGCACCTCGACGCGGCCCTCGACGGCGGCAGCCGAGGAGCGCCCTGCGCAGCCTCGCTTGCCGGTTCGCAAGCCTCGGCGCCGCTTCGTGCCGCGGCTCAGGACCGTGATCCTCGTCCTGTTGCTCGCCATCCCGCTGGCTGCGGTTGCCGGCCTGGCGAAGGCGACCTACGACTACTCCGAGGAGTACGACGGCAAGATCCTGCCGGGTGCCACGATCGCCGGCGTCGATGTCGGCGGCATGAAGCGCCACCGGGCGCTCAAGGCAGTACAGAAGGCACTCGAGCCGCAGCTCGACCGCAAGGTCAAGGTCGTCTGGAAGGACCACGCGTGGAAGGTCACGCCGCGCAAGCTGGGCGCCCGCAGCGACGCCCGGGCCGCGGTCGAGCGGGCGCTGGCCGAGAGCGGCGAGGTCTCGACCTGGGAGAAGGCGCAGATGCGCTTCCTCGGCGAGGAGTTCGAATTCACCGAGGACGTGGCGCTCCGCTACCCGAAGAAGGGCGCGGCCGCGTTCATCGAGGGCCTCGCGCAGGAGTTCAACCGTCAGGCCACCGACGCCTCGATCGACTACTCGAGCGGATGGGTCGAGTTCGTCAAGGAGACGACCGGGCGCGAGATCCAGACGGAGTCCTCGAGTCGAGCGTTGCTCGATGCTCTCGAATCCGGAGAGCGCGTCGCCCGTCTCGACGTCAAGACCTACCAGCCCGAGACCACGGTCGAGGACTTCGACCAGGTCATCCTTCTGCGTCAGAGCGACTACCGGGTCTACGTGTACACCGACGGCGAGATCACCCACGAGTGGCCGGTAGCGATCGGGCAGTCGTCGTATCCGACGCCGACCGGCATGTACACAGTCATCGACAAGGTCATCGGCCCGTCGTGGACCAACCCGGATCCCGAGGGTTGGGGCGCGGACATGCCGGACTACATCCCGCCGGGGCCGAGCAACCCGCTTGGTGTCGCGGCCGTTTACTGGGACGCGCCGGGCATCCGCTTCCACGGGACGTCGGACACGGGCTCGATCGGGACCTCGGCGTCGCACGGCTGCGTGCGTTTCACGAACGACGACATCATGGAGCTCTACGACATCGCCGAGATCGGCTCGCCGATCGTGTCGACCTACTAGACCGCGCGAGCAGGAGCCTCAGACGGCCACCCGGCCACCCCCGCCGCATTTCGGTGAAGAGGACAGGCGACTGTCCTACGGCAGCTATCTGAAGGTCCCCGAGCTCCTCGACCTCCAGCGGCAACTGTCGGATCCCCCCGCGCACGACGAGCTTCTGTTCATCACGATCCACCAGGTCTACGAGCTGTGGTTCAAGCAGCTGTTGTTCGAACTCGAGTCGGTCCGCGACGCGATGCTCGAGTACCGCGGGGGCCGGGCGCAACACTTGTTGTTCCGCTGCCACGCGATCGAGCGCGTGCTCATCGAACAGATCCCCGTGCTCGAGACGATGTCGCCACAGGACTTCTTAGAGTTTCGCTCCCACCTGGCGCCGGCGAGTGGTTTTCAGTCGGTGCAGTTCCGCGAGATCGAGTTCCTGTCGGGACTCAAGGACCCGCGCTATCTCGATCGTCTATCTCTAGGTGAGAGCGAACTAGCGTCGTTGCGCAAGCGTCTCGACGAGCCAACGCTGTGGGATGCGTTTTGCGGGCTGCTCGAGAACGCCGGTCTGCCGATGCCGGCCGACGACGCGGACGCGCGCCGCGCGAGCCTCATCGACATGGCGCACGAGTCGCGTTTCGAAGATGAGTTCCAACTATCGGAGTCGTTGCTCACCCACGACGGTTTGTTCCGCATGTGGCGCCAGCGCCATGTCTTGATGGTCGAGCGCCAGATCGGCTCGAAGACGGGGACGGGCGGATCGACGGGGGCCTCGTACCTGCACACGACGCTCGAGAAGCGGTTCTTCC
>JALZCA010000144.1 GCA_030863285.1 Actinomycetota bacterium
GCATCCTAGACAGCTCGGGGGGCCGCGTCGGGGCGGTTTCCTGCCCGCCCAGGCCGACACCGGCTGACCCGGTGCCTTGCAAATTGTCAGACAAAGCCTCTCCAAGGGTGTCCGCCGTCTGCCGGGGGCGTCTGCCGGGGGCCTCTGCCGGGGGCCTCTGCCGGGGGCGTCTGCCGGGGGCGTCAGACAAAGCGTCAGACAAAGCGTCAGACAGGGGTTACGCAGGTGGCCCCTGCCCGGCGGACGGGCCCAGACCCGGCGACTTGTGTCCGGGGCGACGCCCGTCAGGGTGGATCATTGGAGGCGTGAGCGACATTCTTTTCGCCAATAGGTCCGGGCGCGGGAAGCTGCGGGTTGCCGACGAGGAGCGGCTCTGGTTCCTCGACCAGATCCTGACCCAGTCCTTTCAGGGCATGCAGCCGGGCGAGGCGCGCGATACCGCGCTCATCACCGTTCACGGCCGAATGCAGGCCTACATGGAGACGGTCGCCACGGACGACGCCGTCCTCTTGCACTACGAGCTTGAGCTGCGAGACGTCGTGCCGGAGACGCTTAGTAAGTACGTCTTCGCGACGCGCGTGACCCTCGATGACGTGACCGACGAGATGGGTCTGGTGCTCGTCGTAGGCGACGAATGGCGCCAGGTCGCAGCAGATGTCGCGCCCGGGGGGGTGCTTCACGAGACGAAATCGCTCGGCCCCCAAGCCGGTTATGTCTGGGTTCCTGCGGGTCGAGTCGACGAAGTCATCGCTGCGCTGCAGCGGGCCGGGATCCGCGCGGCCTCCGAGGAGGAGCTCGAAGCCATCCGGATTGCCCACGGGGTGGCGCGCTGGGGCCGCGACATGGACACCAAGACCTTTCCTCAAGAAGCGGGCATCGACGGTCGCGCCGTCCACTACGAGAAGGGCTGCTATCTCGGGCAGGAGGCGATGGCGAAGATCCACTTCCGGGGCAAGGTCAACCGACGACTCGTCCGCCTAAAGGGCGAGGGACGCCTTGCGCCAGGCGAGGAGCTCACGGCCGGTGATGAAAAAGTAGGTCGGGTGACGAGCGCGTCGAACGGCAGCGGGTTGGCGCTCGTCAAGCACACGACCGAAGCCGGCACGGAGGTCGTCGCGGGATCGACCCGCGCGCAAGTCCTCTCATAACCCGAGCGAACTCGACAAGAAGGAGCGTCATGCATCACACGAACAGCGACGTCGTCGTGCGCAAGATCGAGGTCGGGCCGATGGAGAACAACACCTACGTCCTCGAAGACGCAGCAACGCGTGAGGCGCTCATCGTCGACGGTTGCTTCGAGGCCGACAAGATCCTCGAGGCCGTACGAGGCGTCGACGTCGTCGGCATCGTCCAGACCCACGGCCATTTCGATCACGTCCAGGCGCTCGCCGAGATCAAAGACGCTCTCGACGTCCCGGTGATGGCCCATCCCGGCGACGACTACCCGGTCGTCCTGGATCGCACCTTGGACGAGGGGGACGAAATCGCCTTCGGCAAGCAAACGGCGCGCGTGCTTCACACGCCCGGCCATACGCCCGGCGGGATCTGTCTGCTCGCCGGCGGCCACCTCATCTCCGGCGACACTCTCTTTCCCGGGGGACCGGGCAACACGCAGGGCAATGCCCGGGCGTTCGAGCAGATCATCGAGTCGATCCGCACGAGGTTGTTCACGCTCCCCGACGACACCGAGGTCCATCCCGGCCACGGCGCGGACACGACGATCGGGACCGAGAAGCCGCAGCTCGAGGAGTGGATCGAACGCGGTTGGTGATCCTCGGTCCGCTTGCCCGGGATCGTCTTATTCCGACCAAGGCGCCCCAAGTCCGTTGACCGGTTCGTCCGGGTTCTCTACCGTGACTACTGTTGTCGGGGGTCGCAGGCACAGGCCTGTGCAGTATCGCGGTGCCAGGAGGAGTCGATGACGAAGCTTTCATCCAACAGCCGGGTAGGGGCGCGCCTTCTCTTCGTCGCTGCGGCCGTGGCCGCGTTCACTTTGCCCCCGACGCCCGCCGGCGCCGGCACGAGCACTTGCACCTACGACGGCGACGAGGTTCGCGTGAACCTTCAGGACCACGGCTCGTCCGCGGTCCTTTCGCGCGACGCGCTTGGCGTGATCGAGTTCAGTGACGGCACCGCTCCAGATCCCGAGCCCTGTGGACTGGCGACGATCACCACGACGGACAGGATCACGATCGAGGACACGTCGGTAAACCCCGAGACATCGCAGGGCGGCAACACGAGCATCATTCTTGACATCAGACAGGGGCACTTCGCAAACGGCGGCAACGAGATCCCGATCAAAGTCGATTTGGGCGCGGGTACCAGCGACGCCTTCGGAGTGCTCGGCGGATCCGACAACGATCGTTGGACCTTCGGTACGACGAAGGGGAATCTGCAGGACGACTCCCATGGCGAGATCGAGTTCGAGACGTTGCCGGACTACGGGTTCGGGTT
>JALZCA010000161.1 GCA_030863285.1 Actinomycetota bacterium
CGTTTTGCCGTGCGGTTGGAGGACGAGGCGGGTGATCCGCTGGACGGCGCCGCGATCGAATTCGAGCTCACCGGGCCCGGAGGTTCCAGAACGTTTGGCGCCGCTACGGGTCCCGATGGGGTTGCCGCGAAGACCGCCCGCTTGCACGAGATCGCCGGCGACTACACGATCACCGCGCGGTACGCCGGCGACACCGGCAGGTTCGTCGGGTCGTCGGTGTCGCAGCCTTTCGAGGTCAAGAGGGACGACAGCGTCGTCGTCCTCGTGCTCCAGGGCAAGGCGAACAAGCAGACGCTGCGCGCGACGCTGTCGGACGCCGACGCAGAGACCGGGCTCGGCGGGCGGACGTTGGAGTTCTTCTCAGACGGCGCGGCGATGGGCTCGGCGGTCACCGACGGCTCGGGCGTGGCGCTCTTCGACGTCCCGAAGAGGAGCGACGGCAAGCGGCGGACGTACCGGGTCGACTTCAGGGGCGACGCGTACTACGACCCCTCGTCGCATTCGATTTCGTCGTGATCCACATCGTCGATTAGGCGTCACTACGAGCGGCCCGAGACCGCTGAACCAAGGTGTCTAACCTTTGCCTTGGAGACAGTCGACGCGCCCACCAATTGGTCGCTGGTTTCGGTGTCGATCAATTCGAGGCCTGTCGGTCCGCGGGCGCGTGGTGTGCAGGAAGACCGCGCGTTTCGAAGAGGGTCCTTATGAGTGTCTTTGGAGGGCGCGACGGCGGATCGTGGATCCGATCCTCCTAACGTCGATCAGCGTGCGCGGTATCAGACGGCGTCCCTGCGCAAAATCTCCGAGGTTCTCCACTCGAGGCCCTCTTCGCTCTGGTTTCCTGCTGCGTCCACGACCCAGACGATCAGGTAGTAGTCGTCGGGGGATTGGAGCGTCACACCAGTCGCGGTTTCTTCTCGCTCCTCCCTTGTGCCGTCTTCGAGATAACCGATGACCGAGAAGAGGTAGGTCTCGATACCCGACTGCGCGTCCTCCCCTCCGGACGCGGTCAGCATCACGGGATAGGCCCCGCGCAAGGATCGCCGGAAGTGACGGTCAGCGTTGGCTGTCCTTGCGGCGGCCTGTCGATCCTCGCGACGGTCTCAACCCAGCTGGATGCTCGGCCCGCGCCATCCAACGCACGGAAGCGGAAGTGCACCTCGCCTTCTCGGTTGTTGACGGCTTCGGGTCCGTGCTGCAGCCGCTCCCAAGACGTCCGCCGTTCAGGGCCCTCTGCCATTGGTAACCCTTGACTCCGGTTCCCGCGTCCGTCGATCCTCCGGCTCGGAGCACAACCGAGTCCCTGCTCCACGCGCCATCTCCGCCGTCGATCACGGGTGGAGTTGGCGGCGCCGTATCCAAGATGAAGCTTTTCTTAGCGGAAGAGGAGTAGTCACCTTGTCCGTGGACGGTGATCTTGAAGACGTGGGGGCGTCCGAGACTTCAGAGAGCTCGACCTCGTCGCCCGGGCATCCAATGGGCGCCCCGTCGAGCGTGCAGGCGCGACTTCTGACGGCACCTCGAACCTCGAGCTTGATAGTCGGAGGCGCCACCTTCACGACGTCGGCCTCGCGCGCCTTTATCTCTACTGCCACGGCGGGGGAGTCCGTGGTCGTGAAGTACTGCGTGGAGTAGCGGACCTTGCCGTTGACCTTCGTAACGATGCTGATCTCGTGTTGCCCGTTCGGGATGAACTTGGTCGGGATCGTCGACTTGATGAACGCTCGGTGATTGCCGGCTTTGGCGACGCATTTCCGGCCGTCGACCGACATGTACAGCAACTTCCCGCGGTACGAGACGTAGCCGCTGATGTACATGGTTTTTCCGTCCGCGCTGTAGGTGATCTCGCAGCACTCCGGCGTGGCCTCTGCGTCCGACGCCTTGATCAATAGGAAGGCCGCGATGGCCGCGAGAGCGAAGACGAACAACCCGGCAAGCCGTCGCATCGTGAGCCCAGTCGTCGTCATCCCCGGCGCCCTTTCGTCGAAGCTCCTCGCCAGAGCCTCGGGGACGATGATTCAGGGCCATACGTAATTGCGGCACAGGTGCCGTCCCGCTCATGAAGCCGGACGAGTCTTCTTCAGACCTCGTCCAGGATCTCGTTCCGATAGCGGTCGTCTTCCTCGGACGCGTCCGATGACGCGGCCACGGACAGTCATCGGACTAGGAGTCCGTTGCATCATCCGTGAGACGACAGGCTGTACTCGTCGCGACGTGGATGTAGCATTAAACAAAGACGTCTCATCGGCTTCATGGAGCTCGTCCACAGATCCTGCCAAAGCGTGAGGTCGATCTACGTGTATGCGACCGAGACCGGGTTCTTCTGACCCTCCGTGAACACGAGGTGGAGGTCACCCCGGTAATCGAAGGCGAGCTGTAAGAAATCTCGCTGGAAGAACCTGCTCTCGCTCCCGCTTCCCTGCATTCCCGCCCAACGCGGTGACGCCCGGAGGCACCCCCGCTTGGAGCGCGGGTCTCGGAGGCTAGCTTGCGTCAGGCGTCGATATCGAGAAGGTGCCGAGTCGGCATCCGGCCTGTCCGAGCCCAGTAGACGCCGCTTTCAGCTGACGATGAGACGCGCTTTCCATGTAGTCACTAGCTGCCGTGGTTGGATGACCGCCTCTTCGGTCATCGCTGCGTCGGGATCATTTGTGGGGCAACCACGCGTCGGCCCGCTGCCGACAAGTTGAAGTCGATGACACTAATTCGGTCTTCCGGCCAAGGCGCTCTGGGTGAGCATGTGGTGGCGAGAGAAGATCTTGGCGAGCCGCTTGGCCGCGTCCCGATCGCCGGTGGTAGCGAGCCTCCCCTTGGCCGCAGCTTCCGAAGGCGTGATCTTGCCGAACGCGATGTCGGTCCAAGTTTGCTCGTCGGTGGTTAAGACGACCGCGGCATCCGGGGCGTGACCGTCATGCACTTCGATCGAGCCGTCATCGACGACGAAGTGAAAAGCAGAGTCGTCAACGATGTATTGGTAGGTTTCCTTCACGCCGCTCGCTGCGTCTCGATCGGCGAGACTGATCATCGCTACTGGTATCCACCGCGCTCGGAACGTCTCCCCTGGCCGCGGCTCCCCTAGGCGCCGAACGCCCCACGCGATCAGCGGTGTCATCGCGGCCGCTAGGTCGCGTCCTTCACGAGTGAGCTCATAAACCTGCCGTGCCGCCGGAGGGGGTAGGTCTTTTCGCCCGATCACGCCTTCCTGCTCGAGAACGCGGAGGCGATCGCTTAGCAGTTTGCGGCTCACGCCGGGAAGCCCGTCGACTAGGTCGGTGAAGCGACGGGGACCCAGCCGGAGTTCCCTGATGATTAGCAACGTCCAGCGGCCCCCGACTACGTCAAGCGCGCGTGCCAGAGCGCAATACTGCTCGTACCGTTGCTCACCCATAGTACAGGTTTAATACCATACGGTATGTGCGTAGTGCAGTGGGGTGACTCTATTGTCCTGATGCCACAGTCGCGAGTCCCCGGCGCTGCATCCAAGACGCGATCGCGCGCCCGATCTCAGCTCCGTTGTCCTCCTGCACGTAGTGGATGCCCGGGCCGATGTGTTCGATCTCTAGTGAGGCGATGTGGTTGCGGCACCATGCAATCAGGGTCTTGGTGAGGATCGCGCCGGGCTCGAACGTGAGAAGCAGTTTCGGCACGTCGCTCGAGGAAACCAGCCACTCACCATAGGCCTCGACGCGTGCGACCACGTCGGCGGGCTCGCCTTCTATCGGGATGTCGCGCGGCAACGCGAGCATCGGGCGCCGAGCGTCCCGCTCGATGAAGGGGGCCCGGTAGACGGTCATCTCCTCTTCTGACAGCGTGCGCTGGGTTCCGAGGGGCAGAAAGACCTCGACGAAGAAGTTGTCGTCGAGGATCAGTTTCTCGCCTTCTGGACTACGGAACGCCTTAAAGATGTCGCGTCCTTGCGGTGGGAATCCCTCGTCCCACCTCACCGGGCGCACGATCGTCTCCATGAAGACGATGGCTCGGACGCGTTCGGGGTGCCGCGCAGCCCAGTCGAATCCGATCGCGCCACCCCAGTCATGGAGTACGAGCGTCACGCGTTCGAGCATCAGAGCGTCGAACCACGCGTCCATGTAGCCGACGTGGTTCTCGAACCGGTAGGCGATGTCCGGCTTGCCACTGCGACCGAACCCGATGAGATCTGGAGCCAGGCACCGTCCCGACGAAGAGAGCTCAGGGATCACGTCGCGCCACAGGAACGACGACGTCGGGTTGCCGT
>JALZCA010000085.1 GCA_030863285.1 Actinomycetota bacterium
CTCGACGCCCTGGAACGCACTCAGGCCGCGGGCGGCATCGGCGAGCGTCACGCCGACCTCGAGCGCTCCCGCAGCCGCGGCAAGCGCGTTGGACACGTTGTGCAAGCCCGGGACGCGCAGCTCGACCTCGGCGCTCTCGGAACCTCGAAACATCTCGAAGCGGGTGCCCGTTGCTTGGATATCGATCGAGCGCGCGCCGACGTCGCCGTCGGGCCCGAAGGTCGTGACGGGGCCACTTCTCGTCGAAGCCATGGCAATCAGGTCGGGATCGTCTGATGGGACGATCACCATCCCGTCGCGATCGACGCGCCCGACGAAGTCTTGAAAGCCGCGGCGCATGTCCCCGGGGGACTTCCAGTAGTCGAGGTGGTCGGCTTCGACGTTCGTGATGACCGCGACGGTCGGCTCCAGCAACAAGAACGAGCCATCGCTCTCGTCAGACTCCGCGACGGCTATCCCATCACGCCCGGAGCGTGCGTTAGTGCCGACGTCGTTGAGGCCGCCTCCTACGAGGTAAGTGGGATCCACGCCGGCGGCTCTCAGCACCGAGACGATCATCGAGGTCGTCGTCGTCTTGCCGTGAGTACCGGCGACGACGACCGAACGCTGGCCGTCGAGCACGGTCGCAAGGGCCTCGCCTCTCGTAAGGACCGTTATCCCCTGGTCGCGCGCGTAGACGAGCTCGACGTTCTTCGCCGGTATGGCCGAGGACACGACCACGACATCGGGCGCAACATCGGCAATGAACTCTTTGCTGTGGCCGATCGCGATGGAAGCCCCCATCGCTTCGAGGATCGTGGCGGCGCGCGAGCGCTTGAGGTCGGATCCCGAGATGGCGTGGCCGCGCTCGAGCAGCACCTTGGCGATCGCCGACATGCCGGCGCCGCCGATTCCTATGAAGTGAACGCGCGCCGCGCCCTGGAGTTTCACGCGGCAACCTCCCTGACGACATCTGCCAGAGCCCGCGCGGCGTCGGGTCGACCGAACGAACGCGCCGCCTCCTTCATCGACAGCAGCCGCTCGTCGTTCTCGAACAGGTCCTCGACGACCTCCGCGACGCCGGCGGGAGTCGTCTCCGAGTCGTTCAGGACGCGCGCGGCTCCGGCCCGCTGCAACGCCAGGGCGTGCCGCTCCTGTTGTTTGTCGCGGTGGTAGGGATACGGGACGATCACCGCGGGGAGGCCGACGGCGCCTAGTTCCGCGACCGTGGTCGCACCGCCCCGGCAGAGCGCCACATCGGCCACGGCATACGGTTCCTGCATGCGCTCGACGAAATCGATGCGCCGGTAGATCAGAGTCCGATCGGCCGCGTCGTCAGGCGCCAAGTCCGACTGGCGCGCTCCCGTTATGTGCAAGATCTGACGGTCGGCCTTGTCCGCCCACAAGGTCACCAGCCCCGGGACCGCGTCGTTGATGCGCTTTGCCCCCTGGCTGCCGCCGAACACGAGCAGCGTGGTCCGCCCCGGATCGAGCGTGTAGCGCCGCAAGGCGTTCTTACGTTCGAGGTCGTGATCCATCTCTGCGATGTGAGGCAAGACCGGGTTGCCGGTGTTGATCCCTCGGGACCCCGCGTCGGCAAGGGTCTCCTCGAAGGAGACCGCTATGCGCCGCGCGAACCTCTTGCACACCCTGTTCGTGAGACCGAAGACGATGTTCTGTTCATGGATCACAATCGGGATCCGCGCGAGGCGGGCCGCGGTGCACACCGGAAGGGCGACGTAACCCCCCATCCCGACGACGACGTCGGGGTTGAACCTCCGCAATATCGAGCGCGCCTGACGCACCGCTTTGAGGGCCGTTGCCCCGACCGGGACGAGGGACCAGGGACGGGAACGGTCGAAGCCGCGCACGACGATCTTTTCGAGCGGGAATCCGGCGCCGGGCACGAGCCGGGCCTCGGACCCGAGCTCTGTCCCGACGAACAAGACGTCCTCGCCCTCGAGAGCCCGTCCGAGCGCGAGGGCCGGGTTGACGTGACCGGCGGTTCCTCCACCGGCGACGAGCACCCTCACGCGCGCGCGGACTCCCGCCGCCGGCGGTCGCGCTTGGCTCGCGACACGGTGTCCGGCGATCCCTGTCGCGCGATGTTCGTGAGGATCCCTACCGCGAGCAACGTGAGGACGAGAGAGGAACCACCAAAAGAAACGAGAGGCAGCGGAACACCGGTCATCGGGAGCGAGGCTGTCACGACGCCGATGTTGACGAACGCTTGAACCCCGATCCAGATGGTGATCCCGGCGGCCAACAACATCCCGAAACGATCCGGAGCGCGCCGGGCCGTCCGAAGTCCGAGGTATGCAAGGGCCACGAACAGGCCGAGCACGACGAAGCTACCGAGAAGGCCCATCTCTTCGGCGAGGATGGCGAAGATGTAGTCGGTGTGCGCGTTGGGGACGTAGTTCCATTTTTGGCGACTGGCACCGAGTCCGACGCCGAACCAGCCGCCCGAGCCGATCGCGATCAGGCCCTGGATCGTCTGGTATCCGTCGCCGAGAGAGTCCTTCCACGGGTCGAGGAACGACATGACGCGCGAGCGGCGTTCGGGATCGATCATTGCCGCCACCGAGGCCGCCGCCAGACCCACTCCAGCGAGGCCCCCGACGTAACGGAGCGGCGCGCCGGCGACCAGGATCATCCCGATCCCGATACAGCCGATCAGGATCGTGGAGCCGAGGTCCGGCTGCAGCATCACCAGTCCCGCGAGCACCCCGAGCACCGGGACCATCGGGAGGAGCGTGTGCGAGATCTCTTCGAGGGATGCCTCTTGCTTGCGCGAGAAGACGTCGGCGGCGAGCAAGATCAACGCGAGCTTGGCGAGCTCTGAGGGTTGGAAGCTCAGCGGACCGGCTCCGAGCCACCGGGCGCTTCCGCCGACCGTGATGCCGACGCCGGGGACCAGGACTGCGAACAACAACGCAATTGAAGCGAGGATCAGGAGATACCCGCTCCCCTTTAACCTCCTGTAATCCAGCCGCGAAAAGACGACGAACGCCGCGACGCCCAAGGCGACCCACAGCAGCTGTCTATTGAAGAACAAGAAGGATGAGCCGTAGTTCGTATACGACGAGACAAAGCTGGCGGACAGGATCATCATCAGGCCCAGCAGCACGAGGGCGAAGGTGACGAGCGTTATGAGTGTGCTGCCGTTGTCGGCCGAGGACCGGGATCGCGCAGCCGTTCTTTTACGCGTGCCCCCGCGCGCGATGGACGCGCTACGAGTCGCCATCTTCGCTCCTCTCTTGATTCGATAGAGCGCGCGCCTCGTCGGCGAAATCATTACCGCGCGCTGCGTAACTCGAGTACATGTCTAGGCTCGCACAAGCAGGCGACAACAAGACGGATCCCCGACCGTTTGCCTTTGCGCGCGCAGCCCGAACCGCGTCGCGCATCGACTCCACCGGGACCACTTCGACGAGGTCGCCAAGCACGCGCGCGATCTCGTCGCGCGCCTCGCCGAGAGCGACTACGGCACGCAGCGCGGGAGCCACATCGGCCAGAGGGCCGAGATCGATTCCCTTGCTCCGGCCCCCCGCTATCAGCACGACATCGGTCATGCCCTGCAGCGCGGAAACGGTCGCGTGTGGGTTGGTCGCCTTGGAGTCGTCGATGTAGTCCACGCCGTCGATGCGCGCCACCGGCTGAAGACGGTGCGCGAGCGGTCGAAAGGCACGCAGGGATGCCCGGATCGTGTCGTCGTCGATCCCGTAGAGAGCGGCGGCGGCCGCGGCGGCCACGGCGTCCTCGCGCCCGGCGACCCCGGGGAGCGAGACGTCGGCCACCGACGCGACCTTCCGGTCGAGCACGATGATGTCGCCGCCGTCGATACCGGCACCCCCTTCGGGGAGGCGGTAGGCGGAGAACGGGACGAGCCTGGCCTTAGCGCGCCTCATCGTCGCCGCGGCTCCCGGATCGTCCGCGTTGACGATCGCGACGTCTTCATCGTGCTGGTTCTCGTAGATACGGGCCTTGGCCGCCGCGTAGTCGTCGAACGATCCGTGCCAGTCGGTGTGGTCCTCTGCGATATTGAGGACGACCGCGACCTTCGGCCGAAAGGTGTCGATCGTCGCGAGTTGGAAGCTGGACACCTCGACCGCGACGGCTCCGTCCGCAGGAAGAGAGAGCGCCGCGTCCACCAGCGGGTCGCCGATGTTGCCGGCA
The DNA here is from genome assembly GCA_030863285.1 of Actinomycetota bacterium. The sequence goes on from JALZCA010000085.1 coordinate 4,159, forward strand.
GCGACCGAAGGGATTCCGGCGCGGTCCAGCATCGACGCCAGCAGGCTCGTGGTCGTGGTCTTTCCGTTCGTCCCGGTCACCGCGAGGAAGTCGCAGCGCGCGAGCTGATACGCGAGCTCGACTTCGCTCATCAGGGGGACCCCCTGGTCGCCCAGAGCGCGCACCACGGTCGCGGTTGGCGCGATCCCGGGGCTCACGATCGCGACGTCCGCATCCAGCGCATTGAGGTCGTGGCCGCCTACTTCGACCTCGGCTCCCAGCTCGCGCAACAGCGACGCGCGCGATTCGATCGTCTCGTTGGTCGAGCCCTCGGTCACGCGCACTTTCGCGTCGAGCTCGACGAGGGCGCGCGCGGCTGCAAAGCCGCTGACGCCGAGTCCGACGACAAGCGCGCGGCGACCGGCCCACCCCTCGCTCATTACGCGGTCCCGCCCTTCGACAAAAAGTCTGCGTAGAAGAGCCCGAGCCCGAAGGCGGCCGACAGACCCGAGATGACCCAGAAGCGAACGATGACGGTGAACTCGGGCCAACCCGCTAGCTCGTAGTGGTGGTGGATCGGCGCCATCTTGAACATGCGCTTGCCGGTGCGCTTGAAGATCGCCACCTGCAGGATCACCGACATCGTCTCGACGACGTAGAGACCCCCCATCACCACGAGCAAGAGCTGGATGTTGAGAAGGATGGCCAGCACGGCCATTGCGCCGCCGATCATCAGCGAGCCGGTGTCGCCCATGAAGATCTTCGCCGGCGCGGTGTTCCACCACAAGAACCCGGCGCAACTTCCGAACAGCGCGGCGGCGACTATGGCGAGATCGAGTGGGTCCGATCCCTGCACGGCGAGGTCATAGAAGACCGGGTGGCGGAACTGCCAGAAGCCGATGATGACGAACGCGCCGACGACCTGCGCCGCAGAGCCCACTGCGAGACCGTCGAGACCGTCGGTGAGGTTCACCCCGTTGGACGCGGCCGCAAGCATCAGGAAGACCCAGACGTAGAAGAAGATCCCGAGGTCGATCTGGGTCGACCGGATGAACGAGATGTCGGTTCCGATGTTGACCCACTCCACCGCCAGAAACGCGAACACCAGGGCGATGATCAACTGCCCGAGGAACTTTGCCCGCTTGTGTAGACCGAGCGAACGCGATTTGCGGATCTTGATGAAGTCGTCGACGAACCCGAGGACTCCCAGTGCCGCGATAGTGCCGATCGCAAGCAAGCCGCTGTTGCGGAACTGTGCGGCGCGCTCGTAGCCGAAATGTCCGAGGAAGTACCCGAGGACGGTCCCGCCAAGGATGACGAG